>JBJLAY010000021.1:0-6760 GCA_045568475.1 Candidatus Poseidoniaceae archaeon
GACTGGAAGTTATCCGATACTGATGGGTGGTCACCTGTTTCTAGTGCTTGGAAACCATAATCCCACCAAGATACGAAAGCTGGTTTGTCTGAATACGGTTGATCAGTATCTTGTTCTGCCAACCATGTATTAGCACGATTCCAACCATCACTATTGAATCCAGAACCGAATGACCCTGTGTACCAACGTGAATTCTCATCATACTGAGAATCATCTAGAATTGAGAATCCAAAATCATTCCATCTTAGAATATCAGGTACAATGTTGTAAATCATTTCATCCATATCTGCTTCATTTTGTCCACCATTTGGCATAGCAGCATCTATTCCGTAGGTTGCATGCTGGCTAACAAGCATCAACAAGACCATTCCAATTGCACTGAATTGCGGAGTACGCCATAATGCCTTTCTAGCATTTGATATTCTCTCACCAGGAGTGCGGATACCCATTCGTCTCCATGAACGAGCCATGTTTCCAGCACCGCTAGCCTTCCATAGACCGATTATTCCCCAGGCACCCATTACTGTCATAGCAGGTGCAGCGTTGAACAGGAATCTTCCTGCGGACCAAGCCATGTAGGATGCAATAAGAACCCACATTCCTAGAATTAGTTTGGTCTGGCTCTTCTTGACGACACCGTCCCAAAGTGCTATAATTCCCATTACAATTGCAAGAACGAAGATAATTGGGCCGAAGGATGCGTATAATTGAGCAGGTTGTGGCCTGCCTGCTTCAGCAATTGTAGTGAAAATCTTGTTCTTAGTGAAGTATCCTGAACCAGTTGTTAGGACATTCCACGCATTCGAAACATCGGATATTTGTAGTACGTAAATTACGATTCCAAATATTGCTCCACCAGATACTAATGAACCTAGAACCAATAACCATGGTTTGTCACGGAATCCAGTAGTAATCCATGCGATTGCTACAGTAAACAATGTGATGAACAATAATGGTTGTAGACCCGTTGAGTCAGTAATCAAGTCGAGTTCAGGGTGACCATAGAATGGCATAACCATTATGAAGATCGTTCCGAGCATCATAATATTGAGTGCGGACAGAATAGTACTGTCTTTCCTTCTGAACATGTTCATTGCCACTTGCACGAAGTAAGCCAAGAATATGATTGCAGGACCATATACGAATCCTTTCCATCCAAGAGCAACAATTCCGAAACAGACACCTGCTGCAATAGCATTTGCAGAAGCTGCTCTTCTTTCTTTCAGAACAGCAGACATTGCTGTTATAATTCCAGAAGGAGATGCACTGGTCGTACGAGAAAGTCTGTCATCCCCACCTGCTTTAACCGCTCTCAGGTAATACATGAAAGCGGCTGTCAAGAATAGTAAGACGAACGAATCGTGGTCAGCCATTCCCCATGTTGATTTTTGAACATGTGTTGGCATGAAGGCGATTAACCAAGCGGCTACTACGCCAGCTCCCTTTCCGAAGTTATCTCTTGCGATACCTGCCATAGGGAAGATGATTAGTGCACCAAAGATTGCAGGAAGTGCAAGCATTGCATACCATACAGCATCATTAGATTCGATACCTAAACCGGTTAGCAACATTGCCCCGAGTGCCATTGACCATGAGAACAATGGAGGACGAGGATTGATGCCACCAACTGGATAGTTCCTGTCAGCATCGAAAATCAAGTGAGCATTTTCAGCTACGATATAGTCGATTACTCTCTTCATGTACCATGGGTCAGAACCTCCGGTTAGATCCCACTCTGCTCCACCAGCAGGGTTCATTGAAGGTACAAAGAACCACTGTACACGTATTGCTAGTGCAAACATGAAAGCAGTGAATGTCATGATTCCTGCCCAGTGGTTAGACCAGAATACTCGTGCCTGACTTGGTTCGTGAGCCTCGCGGTTCATCCAACCACCATAATCCTCATGGGTAGCAAACCAATAGATTGCAACTCCTATGAAGAAAGTAATTCCGAACCAAATCCATACAGCCCATGTTCCTTCTAGACTTTCGCTGGACCAGTGTCCTGATTCATAAAGTGAAGATACGATGTAAAGAATCCACATCGACCCCAAGAAAATCGCTCTTGTAAACCAGCGCTCTGCGGCCATCCAGGCACAACTCAATGCTACTACACCGGTTAGTGCAGCAGGCCAGAATCCAATGTACCCGTGATATCCATCTTCGAACCAGATACCCAAGATATCCATGTCTGAAAGTGTGTTAAAGTAATACATGACTGCAATATGAGTTGCAGCCCAAACCGCTAGTCCGATTTGTAATGGCAAAGTTGCACGGTCCCAGTTTCCATCGTTCTGCTTGATGTAACCAAACCAACCTTTGTCGGTAGCAGGAGCCAAAATGCCTCGCAGTAGAACTGCAGCAAGTAATCCAAGGATTACGAAGACTGCTAAAGTATTGAAGAATACGAATCCCATGGCCTCTTGCCATGCTGAATTTCGCAGGTATTCATTACCATCCGAAGCAAGAGTGTAGAACTTGGTTTGGGTGTCACCGAAGTTAGCGGCAGCAACCATTGAAGTCCATATACCAATCATACTGAAAATCAATACTGTGTTCCATTCATGACGGCCTTTGGAATCGAGAATATATCCTCCAAACATTACAATGAAGAAGATCAAACCAAGGAAGTTCGAGTCAAGGTAAATCGATGCTCCTTCAGAAAGAGCAAGCGAAACAATCAGGGTGGCGAGGGAAGTAACCGCTGCTGATGTGTTAATGATTTCCATTTCTTTCATGACACGTGGTGCCATTCCGAGTACTGAAGCAATAGCTATTGCAGCAAACGGTTTCATTTCGTTCATTTCGAGAACTAGACCAAAGTCTAGCCCATAGTCAGCTAGGATTGCCATCAAAATTGCAAGGGGTGCAATAAGCCACCCTAACATTGCATTTGGCTCTCCGTTTGGTTTGTCGTTATCCATCGACATAGTGTTTCCCTCTAGGTATCTAAGTGCAGCCTTAAGGCTGTAGCATTGCGGCCACCAATGACCCCTTTTTATCAGTTCCCTAAAGGGAAAAGTTCGCCAATGCTTCGACGCACCACGAAAACGGGGTACTGAGAAGGTGCAGTGGAAATAATGGTCAAAGTGCCTTGTGACCAATGTCGTTACGATAGTGTGAGCCGGACAATTCTATTTGTCCGATAAGGTCGTATGCTTTACTCGCAGCATCAGCCAAATTTTCTGCTATTGCAGTACATGCTAGAACTCTACCCCCATTGGATAAAAGTTGACCTTCATGTGTGATTGTTCCCGCATGATTTACCCATGAATCGGAAGTCGCCTCGGGCACATTTTCGATAAGTCTGCCCTTTTCAACAGAACCGGGGTAATTTTCAGCAGCCAATACAACAGTCAAAGCATGTTTGTCATGGAATTTAATTTCATAATCAGCCAACTTATCCCTCGCAGCAGAATTCAATAAATCACCTAAATCTGAAGCGACTAAAGGTATGGTTATTTGACACTCGGGGTCTCCGAATCGAACATTAAACTCTACGACATATGGATCGTTATTTTCATCGATCATCAATCCAACATAGAGCACTCCACGATAAGGCACTCGGCGTGTAGATAGAGCCTTGTGCATTGGTTCGACTATCCTTTCAATTGTCTTGGTTCTTACATCTTCAGTGTACACTGGAGCTGGAGCGTACGCACCCATTCCACCGGTATTGCGGCCTTTGTCACCTTCGAATTCTCTTTTGTGATCTTGACTTGCAGGCAGACATACAAAGCCGCTTCCGTCCATAACAACTAGCATACTTGCTTCATCCCCTGGTAGGAAGTCTTCAAGCAAAACCTGACCATCAGATTCTATTGAATCTTTGATGAAATCTTTTGCTTCATTTCTGTCAGTAGTAACCACTACTCCTTTCCCGCCTGCCAAAACATCTCGTTTCACAACCCAAGGGTTTCCTGCGAAGTCATCTAATGCGCCGTCGATATCGCTGTCTTTTCCGAGTACATGGAATGCAGCAGTAGGAACATTATTCTCCTTCATCACTTGCTTTGCATGTAACTTGCTGCCTTCTAATCTGGCTAAAGCAGCAACTGGGCCGAAACATGGAATTCCCATATTGCCAAGTTTGTCTGCCAAGCCATCACAAAGAGGAGCTTCTGGGCCGACCACGACAAAATCAACATCTAGTTGGAAAGCAAGGTGAATCAAATCTGCTACCTCGCTGAATGGGTGATTAGTTGCGATTTCAGCAGTACCTGCATTACCGGGCGCACAATGGATTTCAGTAATTGATTCACTTCTAGCGAGTCCAAGGCACAATGCGTGTTCTCTTCCTCCGCCACCAACAACTAGGGCCGACATTCCTGCCATGTTCGCTCCATTGAAGAGCGGCTCATAAGCCCATCGTGCTACAAAATTAGCCATTGGGTTCAAAGGCTGCATGCTACGGGCACGGTGTAATGTATGATTTCAACGTCTTCGAGATGATGCTGTTCACACTGTGGATTTATTTGCCAGGGTTCTTAGTAAACACATTCGCAATGATGTGGGGTAAATGGCTGCCAAAGACAGGGTATGGTCCATGGCCTATCGACGGAGGCCGAATCCACAAAGATGGAAACAGGATTCTCGGCGATGGAAAAACATGGAATGGTTTGATTGGAGGGTCACTTACTAGTGGTCTATTGTGTTGGTTGATGACAATGATTCCTGAGAACTGGATATTTATTTCACCAACTGAAGCAGCAACTGGATGGGCAGCCAATGCTTTCATCGTAGGAAGTTTCCTAGGATTCACAAGTTTGGTTGGTGACTCAACAGGTTCTTTCTTCAAGAGACGCAAGGGTATGAAGAGAGAAGGTGATGTATCTAGTAAGGCACCATTACTTGACACTCTTCCGTTTGCAATATCTGTGTTCGTGTTCGGACAAATATTCCTTACAAACTCAGACCATGGAAGTAGAGATTTGCTCTTACCAATGCTAATGCTTGTTGTAATTACACCAATACTACACAGATCATTCAATCTAATCGGTTACAAAATTGGTTGGAAAGATGTGCCCTATTGATGGTTGTGACGGGGTTCAATTCATTTGCTATCGATGATGTGGCCATGATATGCGAAGAGCACTTCTGCTAGCACTAATCATACTATTGAGCCAGCCATTAGTATCTGCAACGGATATTTCATCCAATACTGACGAGACCTCAAATGGCACACTATCTGGCAACTACACGGTCAAAGACGGGGCTACATGGACAGTTTCAGGCAACTACGATATTTCCGAAGGCACAGCAATTGTTGTAGAAGAAGGTTCAACAATGATTGTATCTGGTTCGATGAATGCAACTTCTGAACCACAATTAAGCCTGGCAAGTACTGCAAATGTTAGCGTAGCAGTAGGTTTCCTTGGTGAATCAGGAATACTACGGATAGATTTTGCACAAGAAGTATTGTATAATATCTCAGTTGAAATCAATAACATCACAACAGATAACTGGACTGGTGTACAACTTGATTTGACAGGAATTGACATGGATGTTGAAAATCTTACAATTAACATCACAACTCATCCTTTCCAGCCATTCATAGCAATCAGTACAATTACATTATCTCCGCAAGGGTCAACCCCTGAACTTCGAAATGCAGATGAGCTTTCAGGTGAAGGTACATCGCTTGTCATTCCCGACCGTAATAATGCATGGAGTATTGATGTTCAAGGTACTTTAATCGTAACTGGATCTATATTTGGTGCAGGAATAACTTGTCATGGCACATGTTCATTCGATGGAGCAGCAATGTCCAGCACTGGACCGATTGAAGTTTACGGTTCGATTTCTGTGAAAGACTCAACCCTACAAGGTGGAATTACTGACGAGGACATCATCATTTGGGATGATGCCACAATATCTTGGAACAACTCAGTAGGAACTGGTGGATTGGTCGACAACTGGGTCAATGTACTAACTACAAGAACATTAGGAGTTCAAAATGGATATGTCACATTCTATGGATATGATATTGGTTACAACTCAAAAGATACATCTCCTTTGTATGACAATAATACATTCACAAGTTCCAATCAAGGTGACAACATTATTGAAATCGCCACAAGCGAACATGACAGAATGATTCGTTGGCAAGACGGAGACGGAACACTACACACTGAAAGCGCAAGTGGCAAAGTTGTCCTCGTAACCCCCTGGGGAGATTATGAGCAAATTATCAGTAATTTACCAAAGGTAAACCACTTCGATGTTGAATTGGATTTACCACAATTGTCATTCGACAGTTTAGTGGCAAGTGACAGTGAAAGTAATACTAACAATAGACTAGGAGTGGATGCTACAGTATCCAACACAGGTGATGCATCTGCCACCTTCTACATCGATTGTACCGCCAATGGTTCCGACGCGAATGTAGGAGTGACATTACCTCACACTGTAGCTGCTGGCGAGACAATCGAAGTCTTCCTCAACTGGGATTCTGCTGTTGAAGGAGAATTCAAACTTGAGTGCAGCATATTCGTACCTTACCAATTGGAAGGTTTCGATGTGCTAACAAGTGGAAATGCTTCTACAGAATTAGTAGTTTGGAGTGAGATTGATGATGATTCATCGAACATGGTATTACCGATCGCAATTGGTGTTGTATTAGCTGTAATTCTTTTCTTAGTGGTTTCTAAGATGAGAGTTAACAGTTTAGTTGCCAAAGAGGAACTTGAGGCTGAAACTGAAAAGGAATATCTCGATGAAGTGGACGAAGAAACTGGAACTATTGAATGAGGCATCATGC
>JBJLAY010000022.1:0-25350 GCA_045568475.1 Candidatus Poseidoniaceae archaeon
CCAATCCACCATCCAATCACCGTCGGTATCCCAATTCAAAGGATCACTACCTTCTGCAATATGATCGCCGTCTAGATCTAGTAGGTACCAGCCATATTCATGTTCACCTAAATCAACCGCAGGTGCACGATTTGTATTGCCGACATAATACAAGTCCCATTCAGATGTTTGATCTCCTGAACAAAGGACTATGTCGTCACCAGAATCTAGCACCAAGAAATCATTGTCCATATCATCAATGATCAAAACATAACTCTGGTCATCGAGATTCTTTCGATTCATCCCCAAATAATTTGTTGAGTCTTCAGTAACTTCGCCCAGTCCCAAGGTAAAGGCCCTAAACTGCCACCATTCGGTTATTGGCGAACCTTCCCAAGTTTCACCTGATAATCTTACTGAATCGGGTGAGTCTAAATTTGGATTAGCTATAGCGTAGAATTCCATAAAATTAGTGTATGGAGTGTATACGCATGTTGCACTGCAATCCCAGTTCCCATCTTGGTCTGGATCGTCATTCGCATCCAAAGGATCTGCTGGATTGAATGTTGCCCAAGCCCATCCTAAATTAGGACGAGAAAGTGTACCTAGATTTTGTGAAAGCGGGCGGCAAGAAGTTGTATTTGTGTTACAAGGCCCCCCTGTTGCAGGATCGATCCATTGGACTTCTATATTGAGTCTGGAAGAAAAGTTGTCATTACTCTCATTCCACCCTTTTTCATACTCATACCAATCAGGTAACATGTCCCCATCTGTATCATTATCCATTGGATTAATTCCATACTTGAAAACCTCCCTTCCATCAGATAGATTCCAATCTTGGTCGTGTGCTATCACAACACCTGCGTTAACTTGAGTGTTGTATGTTATAGCATCTCCATCCGAGTCATTAGAATCGGGCCTGGTACCATTCAGGTACTCCATATAATTAGTGAAAGGTAAATCCCCAATTCCGTTCTGTATAATATTTCCAGAAGGAGTGAATACACGGTTCTCCCAAGTACCCTGGGTTGCTGGAATATCAAACGAAGTCCGACCATACCAACCATCGCTATCAGGGTCATAATTGACATCGAATGGATTTACCGGATTAGTAGCCCAATGATTCTGTGTTGTCGGGTCTGGAAGGCCGTAAACAGCGTAACAGAATTCCCATCCGTCATTGATACCATCTCCATCTGTATCTGCGAATGTGGGGTCAGAAATACCAAACAAGGTCCTGTTGAAAGTATTGTCATCAGCGGAATTAATCATATCCATTCTGGCAATTGTACTCGCATCTCTCCCTCTAAAATTATTGAAGATTGCACGACGTGCTTCTAGTTCAGTACTGCCTTCTTCGACGTAAGCATCAATTGCATCATCTCCAAAACCAATTAGTCCTGAACCGGTGCTAAGACGTTCAGAGTATTTGCCGTAAACTCTGGATTCATATTCCCTCTTGTTTGTGTATTGTTCATCCAATGAGATATTACCATCTCTATCACAGTCTACTGAATCTTGATCGCTATCAAGCCATTGATCTGAATCAATTAACGGGTTCATTGACCAACGGTTATTCTCCAAGTCCCAACTGGTAAACCAATATTCGAAACCATCGATCATACCATCATCATCAGTGTCCGACATTGTCGGGTCAGTGATACTCATCAGAGTTGAAATGAATGTATTAGCTATTCCAGTAGATTGCCATTCAGTGAATTCAGCTAGGTGCCTCTTGCCTCTCTGTCCTTTGTCACTAATTATGTCAAAGACACGCTGTGATTTCTGAGTTGGATCGTTCAGGTCACCATCAATATGCATCAATGGAGCATCTAGTGGGTGGTTTTCACCATTAACTGGATTTACTATTGCCAATGAAAATTCTTGAGCATCTGTCAATGCGTCATCGTCTGCATCGAAGGTACCATCCCCAGGAACCAGCGGGTTAAGAGTCCAAGTCTGTGCGGTATCATTCCATGCTGTGAACATTAGCTCTAATCCGTCTAGGAAACCATCTGAGTCTGTGTCTGGGTTAGTTGGGTCTGTTGTATACCCGGAGATGTTTATCAAATCCTGTTCGACGAAGGAACCAAATGATTCTGAATTTGTGATTCCTGACCATTGTTGGAATGTGTAACCTGCCCCTACAGTTGTAACATACCACTGTGGACTTGAACGGTTACTGTTAGTTTCAGAAAGTTCTGGCGCTATACTGTTGTATTCTTCCCAATTAGTCATTCCATCATCATCAGGGTCGTCCCAACGATCAGCCGAATCTAATGGGTCCAATGACCATTCACCTTCGAGGAGGTGCCATCTAGCATACCATATTTCCCAGCCATCAGGCATTCCATCAGAATCACTGTCAGCATCGGTTGGGTCGCCGGTTAATACACCATTTCCAAAGTTCGATTCTGGTGCGGCCCAATCAGAGATATTCCTGAATAAATCTGTGGTGAAATTATCTGGTATCAATTCTCCATCTAAACTCATATTGCCACTGTAGAGATTATCTCTGACATTATATTCAAGCCAATTTACGAACGCTTCATTGTCCTCAATTACACCATTGTGGTTAATATCAAAACCATCGCCATCAGGATTTTCAAAAGCATCGCTTCCGTTTAGCGGGTTGATTCCAGTCCTGCTAACATCCCAAGTACAAGCCCCTCTTGCTTCCCAACCATCAGGAAGTCCATCGCCATCTGAATCTACATTATTCGGGTCCGATTCCACCCAGGATTCAGCAGATGCTTCAGATTCTAAATGACTCTCCAAAAGATCTCCAGCAACTGCAGCCGCCTTGATTAATGTCCATTGATACTCACACAAGTTGGACAAACCATCTCCATCAGCATCCCAACTTGCATCGGCAGGATCCATTGGATCCATTGTCCAATTATTGGACCCAGTAAAAGTTGAACCAATCCAGCGACGGTTTTGTATTTCCCAACCATCTGGCATACCATCGCCATCAGAATCTGGATTTGTTGCATCGGTACCACTGTCAATTCCTAAGGAACTCAAGTAAGTTGCATTTGCAGCTAAACCTGCCGCATCTCCACAAACATGTTCGTAATCATACTGATTCGTGTAATGACACCATAGAGGAGTAAATTCGTGGAATAATCCGAAGTATTCCGCACCATCTCCTACTCCATCATTATCTGAGTCAACAGATCTTGGATCGGTTGCATCATAACCATTGCTTGTTCTTGCTGTATATCTGAATTCGTCAAGGTTTCTCCAGAGGCGTTCATTGATTGGATCAGAGTCAAGATTTACTCCATCACCATCTGCATCTAAGTAAGCATCCCAGGGGTCAGTAGGGTCCAATCCATAACGAACTTCCCATCCATCAAGCATACCATCTGCATCTGAATCATTTGCCATTGGATCCATCAGTTCAAGATTAGAATATTTACCAGGCCCTATTCCCAAAAATACAGTATCAACTCCTGAAACTTCGTGAACTGTAATCGCAGAAATCATACCGGGAACCCATTCCTGGTTAGTCATTCCATAAACAGCGGCATATCCACCATTTAGAGACCACATGCCCCATCCAGACCCAATAATAAGTTGGTCACCAGTAGAATGAATCGAGTGTATTTCGTTAGCTGAATTAACTGTTACTCCATCTACTCCTGGGTGCTCTAAATCGCCACCATATGTAATGAGACCTGACAATAAATCCATTCTGTGAAGGCCCGAAGGTGTCCCAATCCAAACTACTTGCGAGGATCCTCCAGAAGGCCCATCAGCCAGTAAGTCGTTGACTATCGCAGGATTGTCTCCTCCCTCAGCACCAATCGCTCGTAAATCATCGATGTCCGAAGCAATCGAAGTTGGCTCTAGGGAATAATAAAATTTCCAATTTGGAGTGGAAGCATCCCGCGCAGATGCGGTTTCAACTGAAAATAAACCAACATCGGTTCCAACAAAGAGTGTAAGAGGGCCAGATGTGACATCAACATGAACAATTGATGTCGCTGTAGCATTTCCACTATTCATAGCATTTGAAATTCCAGTTCCAACATCAAGTTCAGTGATTGAAATACTGTTGATTTGGAATACAGAACCAAAACCACCATGACCCAAAGCAAGGACATAATCATCCCCACCGTCACTAATCAGTTGGGTGCCAGCAGTATATCTACCAGGGAAATATTGCCAAAGAGATATCTCATCTAGCATACCTGCATCTCTACCTGCAATCCAAGTACCAGATTCAGTCATCATCACGAGATGATTGTCGAGTAATACCATATCGTGGAGATCATGCCCCTGTGGGAGTTCGTAGTCTGTTGACACCGATGTTTCAAAATCAATGATCGACACACCTAGCTTAGAGCCAACCCACAAATGTGTTCCATCATCGCGTAATTCTCTGATATCATGATTTAGAATTGATATTTCACCTTCTGCTGCTTCAGGAGATAAGAGATATTCTGTATATGTCCCTGATTTCGCACCGAGTTCGACTGACCTCATTCCAGATTTAACAGTATTATCGTCATCAAGGTGGACAAAATACTCCTCCAAAGTTGAGAGTTGCTCCCCAAGAGTTAGAGCTTCTTCTGAACGAGCAGCATCAACGCTGATGATTCCGTCACGATTGGCATCCCATCCATCATTATCTAAATCAATCAAAGCATTGGAACGATTCAGTGGATTAAGTCCAAAGTGAATTTCCCATCCATCTTTGATTCCATCTCCACTAGAAGGGAATAACCTTCGATGCTTAACACCATCGAAATTGTACCTGTCACTGTCTTCTTCAATTGGGTTAGTTCCCAACCAAATGTACTCATCTATGATATCACTCGTACCATTCCTTGCACATGCAGGCAGAATATTCTCGAATAATGTATAGTTCTTATTTTCAGAAATGAATGGCCAATCATAGAGAATTGAGGATTCCGGATTAGGAGCATAGCAACGTAATCCATCTAGTTCATTTGTCCAATTACCTGGCGCCCCAAATGAATATTCTTCAGGCGAGGTTAACATTTCATTAACGGTAAGAAAACCATTTCGATCCACATCAAAACCGTCCTCATCAGGATCGAGGTCTGCATCACTTGCATTCAACGGATCAAATGTGTCACAGTCATACCGCTTCTCTTCAGAATCGTAGCCACCAAGTTTCTCACACATGTGAGCCTCGAAACCATCAGGCATCCCATCACCATCTGTATCGGCCACACGTGGATCTAGATACCATCTCTCTCCAGATTCGTTGACTATACCTGTCAATCCTCTCGAGAAAGAAGGCTCTGTACACTCAGCAGGATATGGCCAGCAGTATTCCTCAGTAGCATTTAATCCGTCAATATCAATATCGAGAGAAGCGTCTGAGGCATTGTCCCTGTCAAGTCCTTTCATGATGACTGCACGGCCATCGGTGGATGTGAAGTTGACCCATTCGCTGAATAGATTCTCATGGACATCTGGAATCTTGTCTCTGTCAGAGTCAGTCACTGGAGGTCGGGCCCCGTCAGTTAAATTTGGATTAGTGGTACCCACATTCGAGATAGCAGGTAACTGGGACACAAAGAAGAGTCCTGCTACCACAAGAAAGGTCATCAAAAGCGTGGATTGTGAGCGGCGCATAGGTATCACCGTCGAGCGCGGCAGCACTCAACCGGACATGAACCATTGAATCAGCCTTAATAGAGTGATGGAGCAATGTTCAGACTCAGATTACCTACGGTAATCCGAGATTGTTTGGAAAAAGGGCATCAATCCCTTGATTTTTAGGGGTGAGTTCAAGGGCTCAACGCGACAACCCCCCAAAGTTCCCATGTCGCTTGCATTCACACACCTTGGCACTGGAAGTCGCGGTAATGCGACACTAGTCGAAAGTGGGGATGCCAAGATACTAATCGACCAAGGGTTCAGTGGGAAACAATTAGAAAAACGATTAGCGAGAATGGAAATCCGTCCTGAAGAAATTGATGCTATTGTCTTAACCCACCACCACGGAGATCATGGAGGCGGAGCAGGAATCTCACAACGAAGATGGGACATACCCATATTCTGTAATGACCGAACCGCAACAGCTCTAAATTTAGACCTACGAGGAGTTCAGTTATTCGAAAGTCTTGAAGCCCTGGAATTCGCAGATGATTTAGCCCTACTACCTGTCCCAGTACCTCATAGTGGAGCAGATAATGTGGCATTCATTGCTAGTCATCGCGGAGAAAGAGGAGCCGTGATTACAGACCTTGGTTCATGGACAGATGAATTGGTCAATCATGTATCTGGTTGCCAGCACATATCAATAGAAGCGAATTACGATCATTCTAGATTGTGGAATGGGCCATACCCCAATGCTCTGAAAGACCGAATATCTGGAAGAGGGGGGCACCTCTCAAATGACCAAACAGGTCAATTTTTATCCAGAGTAGTAGATGGAAATACTAGATCTCTCGTACTCACTCACCTTTCCGAGAAAAACAACGCACCTCACCTTGCAGAATCAACTGTTTTGTACCATGTTGATGACCTGTTTGAAGGAGACATCCGAATCTCGCTCCAAGATGGTCCTGAATTCACACACCACATAGGACAATCTGAATCCGAGCGGGTTTCTCGAGAAGGGATTACACTCCGTGGATGAGCCCTGTAAGGGCTCGCTTTTGGTCAAACCATAAGAGGGGGGTTGGTTCTCTTCAGTCCGATGAGGTCAAGGCGAACGTCCAAAGATGACCTCGCCGTAAGCGAGGTTATTGGCGTAGTAATGCTCTTGGCTATGGTAATCACCATGATGGGAGGCGTGTTTGTCATGCTAACACCTTATGTCAATGATTTCCAAGATAACACTGCTTGGTCCAACGCAAATGGAATTGCGGAACGTCTCGATGGGAGAATCGATGTAGTCTCCGGAGCAAGTGCTGACACAGGAATAAGGACAACCGTACCATCTAGTACCAGTTCAATAACACAGTTATCAGGAGTTGAAGTTTGGACTGTTGCTGCAGATTTGACTGCTGATGAAGCAGTCACAGTAACCTATCTCAACCAGACTACTTTCAGCATATTTGCACAGAATGAATCAGCTACTAGCGCCACAATATGGACACAAGAAGGTGAGGAAACAATATCTTTCACACCAAGTTCAGAATTGGTAATTATCGAACATGAATTAAACGTAGTCAGCCTATACATAATCACAGTTCATGACGAAGACGATAACCCATTGCACAGACAAGCTCGGATTACGATTTCCGGATTGATGATTGGAACTAAGGTTCAGACAGGCGAGCATTCAATCGCTCTTGTTAACGATGCCAGATATGACAAATTCTCTAATGAACCTTGGACTATTTCAGAAAGGCCTGGGCTGGATATCGAAGAATTGTTTGATGGCACTATGAGGGCTAGCCTATCAATTCGTAATGTCGAGGTAGTAGGCCCTATGCCGAATGGAAGAAATGCTATTTTCGACATTAGTTCTGCGGGCCCAATAAATCTATTCAGCGGAGATGCTTGGAACTTTAGATTCAATTTCGAATCGACACTTGGGCCAACAATCACTCCTCAAATGAATGAGGGATGGTTAACAGATTACACACTACATCGTGCATCTGACACCTTGGACCAGCACAGAGGGATTAGCCCCTGGTTACGTGCTAGCGGTGCTGACGGTATGACAATTGACCATGGAAACACAATGATAGACTTAGAAATCGACTTACAACTCGTGGAGGTGTCGGAATGATTGCAGGTAATTCCTATCGTGATGAAGAAGCAGTAAGTGCCGCTGTTGCAACTGTTCTTCTTTTCGGAGGAGTTGTCACTATTATCGGAATTATGTTGCTATCCATGATGCCAGTAATTCAAGAATTAGAAGGTTCGTTAAAACGAAACGACATGCAATCTCAAATGGAAATAATGGGTCATGAGATAACACTGCTTTCTGAAAGCGGAGTACCAGGAGATTCATCTCAGGTTGAACTCGTCCCTGTAGATGGAGAACTGCGCTGGGATCGACTTCGAGGAGGAATGTGGTATTCAGCATCATGGCATGAGGATAATTCTTTCAGGATACAAGGTGCTCTAGACTTAGATCGAAACATAGACATCCGTCATGCGGAAAGCAATGTGCAAGCCGTTTGCTATGAGGATATGCGACTTGGTCCTGACCGGCCGTTCTTGTTTACCCCTATTGAACAGGCTGATTATGTGCTAGTTACTCCAAAGCATGGACTAACAATTCCACTTGGCCCCGTCATGATTGAGCAAAATGGAAATGAATTCGAACTTTCGATAGGCGAAGTGATGAGACTAGATTCAGACTCACAAATTAGTTCCACCCATGACCTCACTGGTTTACAAGTCAATGGAGATGGGGGTGCAATACTAGTAACGCCGACTAAGGCCCAACCCTCTACAGGAAAAGGACAGCATTGGGCAGTACCAATTCCAGCTGGAGAATCTACTATCGAAGTTTTTGCTGATGATGACCTACTTGTTCAGTGGAGCCTTGACGGACTAGGTAATGATGAAGTGGTCATTGAACCAATGGGTGTCAGGTTAGCAAACTCTTGGTCTAAAAATGTGAACATAAGCAAAGATTCCATGCTAGAAATAGTCACTGATGTTGATGCACATTTGTTAATCAGTCATGGGGGCAAAGGTAGAACTGGATTACTTGGAGAAGAAGGTAATTATGTGTCCAAATATTTCATTGCACCAAATAGCAATGGTAATTTGACAATATCTAATCCGAGTGAAAATGCTGCAACAATAACTTGGAGAAATGGAGGAGTATCTGTACCTGCCAACCAAACTAGCATTGTATCATGGCCACCAACAGGTGTAGAAAATGCAACAACTATCGAAAGCAGCGAGCACGTCCAACTACAATGGAGTGTTGGTAACTCAGGGATGATGATGTTACCTGCACTAGATACGGGCCAAGCAACTGGACTTGAGTTCATGTTGGATAATTCTCAAAACTTTGACAATTACACATCTGAAGAAGGGGACTATTCTTCCAAGTTAGGATATTCTGGAAACTCTGGAATGATAAATCTAGAAGATGATGGCGCCATGCGCTGTATTGCAATTGACCAGACCGCATCAGGTTGGATTTCAACAACATTGCCCTGGAAGTCAATGAATGGGCTACCAGAAGGAGAAATCATCACTGCTTGGAGAACCGGTGAACACCCTGCTAGTATCGAGATCACCCTAATAGGGGCGAATGATGATTCCACTCATGCTAAACTAGCAACAGCATGGGCATTCCATATATCTAGGCTGACATATGAATTTGACACTTCTATTACTGGACTCGAGGTTGCTTGGAGTGCAGGAGCTATTGTTACGAATCACCCTGAATTGAACCCTGCAATATTAGTCGGACCAACCGATAGGCAAGGACCTGGACCAAGATTCAGCGCCACAGTTCCATCACTCCATCCAACAAAGACATCAGTTATTGGTTCTGGAGATATGGACTTGGATCTCGAGTTAACTATGCGCGATAGCCTCGCATCAACAACCGCATATGACGTAAGAAGAGGATGGGTTGGACCTTACGGTGATGCCATCTCATCTTGGTCTACCAATAGTTTGGAATCATCTGAAGATTGGATTGTAAACCCTGGGAGAATCGATTTATTGAATGATTACACAGGGTGGGTGCCCGTCCCATCATATGGTCCAAGTGAAGCAATATGGCACACAGGTGGCGAACCAATTCAATTCAATTTACAAATAAGTAGTATAGATGTTCATCTGACGGAGGCTTCAGCATGAATGGTAAGTTATCTAGAGATGAGGCCGGCGCTAGTACAGAACTAGGCTACATCTTCACATTCCTTCTTGGTGTTCTATTCTTGTCAATGTTCAGTGTATGGGCATTCGGTCTTGAGACATCTACTCGCGAGAATTGGAACACAACGGCTGTTGATGTAAACATGGCTGATTTAGCTGCAGGTGTAGAGAGGGCTGATTTGGCCAGCAGAGAAGATAGTAGTATCAGATATGCTGAAGTTGTCGAATGGAGACTGACCGAAGCAGATGAGTCATTATTTGTTCTGACCCTAGATGATGAGGGACTTCACTTAGATCATCCTGAAAATAAGTTGGACAGAGATGTTTCGATTTCCGCAACTGGAGCAGGAACATATGACGGAAGAATTACACTATCTGGAATTACAGAGATTTGGATAGTTCATGACAATGGAGTCACTTACTTATCAGCAAAAAGACCTGATTTCTAATCAGCGGCCCATAACTGCAGTGTGAACCATCATCTGCACTTCTCGCATCCGAGTTTGCGCACCTAATTCACGGAATACAGAAAGTGCTCTTTGAAGATATTCCATCCTTCGCTGCCTATCTGGAGCGACGCCACCGAGTCTGGCAAGCAACTCACCAATTTGCATTCGCAAATCGTTGGCTTCGGATATGATTAGTGCTTCACGATAGCGCTCAAGTGCTTCTTCGATTCTACCACTGTCTTGGAGAACTTCTCCCAACAAAATCGAGACTTCTACTAAGGCGAGAGGGTCTCCGGCTTCACCCATTGTCGAAAGTGCATCGGTATAGTGGTGTAATGCGAGGTCAGCATCACCCGTCTTCGCATAATAGCGACCTAGAACTGCACGTGCTCTTGCATGGAGTATTGGATCTTCAGAACTTTCAGAGCGTTCGTATGAAGATAGAGCATGGTCTCTTGCACGCGTATGTTCACCAAGGTCCAATAATGAGCGAGCAAG
Organism: Candidatus Poseidoniaceae archaeon; assembly: GCA_045568475.1. Taxonomy (GTDB): domain Archaea; phylum Thermoplasmatota; class Poseidoniia; order Poseidoniales; family Poseidoniaceae; genus MGIIa-K1. The sequence continues at coordinate 10,716 of JBJLAY010000022.1, forward strand.
GACAATTTGAGCTGGAATTAATTCAAGGGAATCGTCGCCCTTAAGGATATCTTCTACCTCTGAATAAGCTTCGAGAGCCTTTGTTTTGTCTCCGTTACGGCGCAAAATATAGCCCATATTGTTGTATGATCGAGCCGCCCCTAGAGCATCGCTCATTGATATGAAAAGTTCGAGTGCCTTTCGGTGCATATTCAAACTAGCATCTGAGTCACCACGCTTCAAAGCGATGTCAGCAAGATTGGAAAGAATATCTGCAATTACATCATTCAGGCCTGCTGCTTCAGCAGGAGGTCTCGCCTGACTGAACGCTTCTTCGGCCTCATCAAACCGACCAAGCAATGCTAGTACTTCGCCTCGCAACCTATCAATCCTGCAGGCACTTTCGGCAGCAATAGATTTAGTATCAATTGATTCAAGAAGTCCAAGCAATTCAATGTGACCTTCCTTGATTAGATCTCTTCCAAGTTCGATGACTATCTTAGTTGCATCTTCGTGCCTCGATGCCGAAATTAGATGATAAATTAACTCAAGTGCGATTTGACTACCTGAAGTCTGTTTCTCATACCAAATCACCGCTTTGTTGTGCAAATCTTCTCGCGATTGGCTGTCTAAACTCTGCAGCAAGAACTCCCTAATCAAGTCGTGAACATCATATGCATCTGAATCAGCGTGACGTGCTAAACCAGATTCGACTAGCGAATCTAATTCATCTATATTCAGGCCCTGTTCAGTAATTGCTTCCAATGGAATCGGTTCTCTAAATACCGAAAGTGCTCCTAGCAACCTCTTTTGTTCACCAGATAGTTTCGAGAAAATTTCGATGTTCACATAGTTCTCCAACGATTCGTGGAACGCACCTGCAGAGGCACCCCTATTGATTAATTCAAGAACTAAAGGGTGCCCTCTACTAAGAGAGTGAATGTACAGCAACTTTTCTTGGTCTAAATCATCAAATGCAGATAATAACGATCGTGTTGATTCTTGATCTAGACCTTCCAATGGTAGAACAAGAGATACAATTCGGCCATCTGCATCCTTGAATGGGACAACTTGTTTGAAAGATCTAGAGAATATAACTAATCCAACATCACCTTCACACTCAACCAGCCCGCGAGAGACTGCTTGTATTGTTTGGTGTAGAGCCTTATCGCTTACCTTGTGATAATCATCAATCACGATTAATGCAGGAGAATTCGAGAGTGAATCCGTGATAATTCTTGCCGCATCAGCAGCCTGTGGAACAGGAGTTGCGGAAATGTAGTCTGCAAGCATTGAATCTCCAATACTAGACAGCCAATCAGCTAGACTCTCGAAGAAAGCCCTACTTCCATCCCAATCCTGACATCGATGATACAGAAGGTTTCTACGATGCATGAACGATTCGATAACTTTAGCAGCCATTGATGTCTTGCCGATACCTGCAATCCCTGGAATCATCAAAGTGGTTGACCTTGCCTCAAGGAGATTTACCATATTCTCTAGTTCTGTTGAGCGCCCGTAAAAATGCCTAAGGCGTGGCAGGTCACCTAAACTAGTAACCAATTGTTTCTCTACATGTTTTGATAAATCTCTCTCGACAAGGTCCGCAGATAATGTTCGAACATCTAAGACGCCATTGTCATCAAGATATCTGATGACATCTACCGGTCTCATAGTGAATGGAAGACGATCTTGTATCTCACCAAGAGTGGAATTAATCGTGTTCCCGCCAGATAAAATCGCCCTCAGGGGGAATTCTCTGAGTCTCTTCCATGTTTCCTCAGCAAGATTCATTCCGGTGTCAGTTAGAAAGTATGCTTTCCTCTTTCGGCTAACACCTTGAACGTGAGCCTGCCTTTCAACAAGTAGACCTTGATCTTTCAATCCAGCAATCGCTCTTGGAACATTCGAGCGAGCAATTGCTACTGCATTTGCAATACCCATTTGCGATAGTGCGAATGGGACTTCCACAGAACTCATAAAATCCGAAAAGTCAGATAAATGTAAGAGAATTCTCTCTTGAACTCCAGGCTTGGGGCGTACAGACATAAATCTCGACTCCATCTAATCCTCTTAGATTGTTATGTATTCCCGTGTGGAATTCACTGTTGAGGAGGTGTGTAGTTTGGATCAGCTACCCACTGGTTAGTTTGGGCATCCCATATCCAGCCTGGATGTTGAGGTTGGGCAGCAGGTACAGGGGCGGGAGCAGCCGCTAATTGGCCAGCAGCAGCTGCTTGTTCAGCAGCTCTCACTTTAGCCCAAGCATAAGGATCCTCTTCCTTCTGCTGTTCCATAGCAGCGTCAATATCATCGTCTTCGAATTCTTCAAACTCTAAGAAGAAGAAAGCACCCACTCCTAGTAGAACTGCAATCGCAACAACCGCTAGCAAAATCCAAATCCATGTTGCAACGCCATCAGACAACTGTTCACCGCTCCTCAATTTGATTTCTGAATTGTCGTCTTTTCCAATGAATTGACCGTCCTGTGCGAAATAAATATTGTAATCGCCATCATCTCCAAGTTGTGACGAACTGATTTCCATTTCCCAAGTACCGTCTGGTGCAACTGTCGATGTATTCAATATGATGTCACCCTTTAGCAGACGTGCTTTGACTTGTGAATTAGGCAGACCTGTTCCTTCAAACATAGCAGAATCATCAAATGTCACAGAACCTGAATCAACTCTTTGTGCAGTGAATGATACACCTTTGACAATAAAATTGACTTGGTATGAATATACTACTGAGTCATGAATATCTCTTCCTTCAAACATAACTCCTTGCATTGACCAGTCGCTGATTTCACCTGATGTTTGATACATCGAATCCATTGGATTGTAGATTGCTTTACCTTCAGCTGTTATTCTGATATGAGATGAGTAATCGTTGTCTAAGGCATTTGTAGGATCATCGAAGATATCGAAAACCATGTGGCTATACTCTGGACCGCTTCCATCTGAATCATTAAAGAATTGCAATAAATCGATTTCAACTCCTGCACCACACTTATCGAATGCACTGGACTTTTCATCACAGAAGATTGTTACAGTATCAGCCCATCCAGTTGGATCGAATGTAGGAGCGATGTTATCGGCATCAGTAGGGTTGTCTATCACGACGCGAACAACTTGAACATCAGAGTAATCTACACCATCGTAAGCCTTAACGTGCACCTCATATTGTTGGTCGTGAATCAAATCACTAGTGTCCCAATAGACCATCCAAGCACCGTTGGGTTGGAATGAAGTGATTGGATCAGGGCCACTGTTCAATTCAATTCCACTTGCCAAATCAAATACTGATACTTCGACTCTTGTTACTTGCCCATCATTGTCACGTGCAACGCCACTGATGATTGTCTCTTCATCGGCTCTCACGCTTTCCATAGGAAGGGGCTCGCTAATCTGTATAATCGGAATACGGTTGTCGTTATCGATTGTGATTGTTACAACATCTGGTGAACAGACGTCTACTGTTTCGTGACAGTAGTTGGAATCACTAGCCCACACTGTGAAAGTGTAGTCACCACTAGGAAGGGATGAGAAATTCCAGGAATCTGACCAAGCAGTACCTCCACCACTGTTAGCAGGGTAGTTTGCAGAGTAGTTATTTGGGCCAGAAACACTGAACCAAATATCCCTAATGTCGCTTCCTTGAACACCGTTGTAGTCGTCAGAAGCAGTACCGCTAAACATTACTTCTTGGCCATCGTGAACAGAGCCATCTAATGGAGCTTCCAAAACAATGGTGGGGGCATTAATATTCAATTTGAAAATACGAGTGATAACAGTTGATTCGTCTAGTCCATCAAAGGAACGAATTCTGAAAGTAACATCCTCTTCGAAGTGGTTACCCATGTCATATTCGTAACTCCATGTTTTGTAAGGCCAGTTAGTCATGTTAACTTCGCCATTTGCTCCAGATGTATCAATTGCCTCGTACCAATCCACTTTACCGTGAGGTTGAATCTGAACTTTCTTGATGTCTCCGAATTGTTTCAACCAGGAGTCATAGTCGTTGAAGTAAGGACCACTTTCACCATCGTAAGCACTGCCTGATATTACTATTGACCTTGCGAATGAAGTCCCATCATTCTGGTCAATACTTACCGATGGAGCAATATTTGTCAAAGATATTACTTCGTCAATCATACCGGTCAAGGTAAAATCATCAGTAGCAGTACCTTTACCGAATTTCTTTGCATCGACAGTGTAGGTAGGCATTTCACGCCCACCGTTCTGACAATCCGGGTCTTGCCCATCTACCAATGTGTCCCCATCATTGTCCGAACCATCACCACAGGAGTCTTCTCCAGTATCAGTTGCTAAATGGTTCCAATTGGTATCTATGTGGAAGTTTGAAGGCAGTGTCACCCACGGGGTGTAACCGTATGAATCAGTGGTCATATTGTACAATGGTTTACCATTTGCATCTTTGATAGTCACCAGTGCATCAGAAACTTGTGAATTGTCAGCCTTAACTTGATAACGAACTAATTCACCTTGCTCAACTTGAACACCCCATGCAGTATTCTGATTCTGAATGTGGATTTTGGATCTGTCAAAGTTCTGAACATCAGAGTAGGTGAAGGTTGTTGCGTTTGGATTGACTTCCATAGATAATGGCATGAATCTCGGTGGCCATTCTGCAGTCAAGGGCGCTTGGAGACATTCGCTAGTATCCCATGGACATTCTGCACCGCCCCAAGACAGTGAAACTGGATACATTTCATTGCCACCTGGGTCTGGCATGAATTCGCTTTGAACTGCAACTCTAGATTCTGTTACATTGTAAACTTGGGAAGCGTTTGTGTATACATTCTCAGAGAAGTACGCAATCGAACCATATTTGTTACCATAATTGTCATCATAAAGGCTAACATTAGCTGCGAAGCCACCGACTTCGATGGTGTTGCTTTGAGCGTTCACGATTCCGCCTTTGATTCTGAATCCATCACCGAGGTTGTTTGTAACCGTGTTACCGATGAATGTTGCAGAAGACATGTAGACGTGGAAAGCAGGGCAAGGGAAATCGCCACCATACATGTAAACCGAAGTACAAGTTCCAGTATTGTTTGAAACGATATTGTTTGCAAAGTACAATCTCGCCTTAGTTGGTGAAGGTACATTCCATCCCTGGTCCTTGTGGTGGTATTCGCCGATCAAGACAGGCTCTTTGGCTGTGTTTAGAATAGTATTGTTTTCAGCAGAAACGTCTGATTCGCCATAAATCCAAATTCCGTTCCAGCCACCGATTGGACCGATGACGTTGTTGTTAATTTCAACCATAGAACTCCTAATTCCTAAACCAGAACCTTCTGCTGATCCAGAGATAGTGTTACGCTCTGCCACAACAATAGCTCCATCGTAAGCAGTGATTCCAGCCCCATCTGTTGGAGTAATTGTGTTATCGGAAATTACGAAAGTCTGGGTTTGTCCGTTTGTGACCAAATGAGAGTTTGTATCGATAGCGTTACACTTTGTAGTAACTGTGGAATTTGTTAGATATCCACTGCTTGAGCGTAAGAATGCACCGTATGAATTTTCAGTGATCGATAACGTATCCATTCTCACGAAAGAATCTTCCAAGTAAACAGCTGAACGTCCGCCACCTTGCGTACCGCAATCTGTCTCTTCACCAGTGAAGGCCGAATTTAGAATTTGCATAACAACCAAACCTGCTCCTGCACCATAGGCCTGAATTGCTGCGCCATGGTATCCCTGTTCATCAATTCCAACTTCGAAGGTACCGCCGTCCAGTGTAGGGGATGCTCCATTGAATGCGAGAACATTGGTGGTGTTTGTATCCTTAAATGTAGGATTTGTGACACTTAGACTTGCACCATCAAAAACCATAGCACCATACTTGATTGTTCCCTGGCCGTCAATGTCGACTGGAATTCCATATGCTCCGTCGAGTGTTACATGATTCATTCGTGTCAGAGATTGGTCAATAGTAGAAGCAAGATAAATTCCGGAGCCACATGCCATGTCGGGGTTGTAAACTCCTGTTACGTAGCAACTACCGGTCTGGTTAGGAGCAGTAGATGCTGCGCCCCAAATGAATCGTATTGGAGAACCAGTGCTTGCCTGAGATGCCCCACAAGATGAATCTCCTGCACAAATTGATCCTTGAATCTGAATGCTCTTGTTAGCTGGGACATTTATTGTAGTGCCCGCATTAATAATCAATTTCGCACCACCGGCAACCAGCAAGTCACCGTCAAGGTTCATTACTCCAGTCCAGGTTTCTGTTCCGGTAATTGTTCCCGAAGATGTTTCATTTACAGCAGACACGACAGGAGCAGTAGTAACCATCGCTAAGAATAGCGACATTAGGAAAATACTTACTAAACCAATACTCTTACTTTTTTGGACATTCAATGACATGACAATACCCTCTAACAAAACCTCCACTCACAAGACCGACTTAACACATTGGGAAAGAAATCAATTGGATTGTATCATTTTTAGCCCAATAGTATCATAATTATATCTAATAAAAAATAACATAATATCAAATATAATTTATTATATCATATCGATAATTGCTATTCAGCGAGTGCAGTGTCCCGAAAATCCAATCAGCACAGATTATTGCTTCGAATTTCATCGAGCCAGTTTTGTCCATTTATCGCCCCATAACCCCACTTAGAATCGTGTGAAACTCCCGATTCAAGCGGGTCTGCAGAATTCATTAATGCGACTTTTACATCTTCAATGCATTCCAAACTGGGACTGTTTTGTAGCTGAGGTTCAGCCTCTAAAATCAATGCGAGTATACCAGATACAAACACTGTTGCATCACTAGTACCTGTTGAAGAGTAGTAATCCCCGTTGCCAGCAGTAGAGATTATGCCCACGCCTGGTGCTGAAATTTCAGGTTTCAAATGTGGATTTTCAGTACCATCAGCGACGTCGCCAAGCGAAGAACCACTCCATGGCTCTCCATCTTGGTCTAAAGCTCCAACTGATATGGCTTCCTTCACATTCGATGGTGTAGCCACACGCCCATCATCATCAGCGCCACCGTCATTACCAGCTGCTGCAATCACAAACACCCCATTGGCTAAAGCTAGTTGTACGGCATTGGTAGTTGGACCATCTCTTTCAGCATCTGGATCACTTTCTCCACCTAAAGACAACGAAATTATATCGGCATCAAATGTTCTCCAGCACCATTCAATAGCGCTTGAAACAGTATTCTCATCTCCCGTATTGCTGCCATCGCCATCATCCCCTAACGCAGCAGCCATCCCAAGTGTAACACCGGGTGCAACACCTTGTAAATATCCGTCAGAAACCAATATTCCTGCCATCATTGTTCCATGAGCAAGGTTACCCCTGTCCACTGGTTCATTTGAGCCCGAGATAAAATCACGGAATACTAAATCGATATTTTCCAAATCAGGGTGCGTAGTGTCGATTCCTGTATCGACCATACATACCCTAACTCCGTCCCCTGTTAGCCCGGAGTCCTGCAGTTCACGGGCGCCAACTTCCTCAAAAGCCCATTCAGAAGTAGGAGGAGGTATCTCAAGGAAAAGTAACTGAGAACGCCAAATGGCCCAGATTATCACTAAGATAATCATTAATATTCCAGCATTTGCAATCCTTTGCTTATTCCTTCTAGGGCGGGAAACTACTCTGACCGGTGCAGGGCTCCATCCAATTACTTCACTCCTCCACTCTTCTTGATGACCGATAGTAGAAGCATCGACAGCAGACACTATTCTAAAATCTGTAGGCTCAGAAATGAACTCTACATTATCGAGTTCATTTTCACCCCACATGCTCTACGCTAACGCCTTCAAGACTTGAACATATGTCTCAAACCAGTTGGACCTAGGTCCCGAATACCGCACTTAATCGAATTGGAAACGATCAGAAGCGTGAAGCAGAACCTCTGCGAGCAGCCTTGAATCCACCGTAGAGCACAAGTATTGCCAAAGCAACTATTGCGATTCCTAACCAAGGAGATTCGTCGCCTTCCTCTTCCATGTTAGAGAATTTCCTTTCGAAATTCTCTGTATCAACACTATCTGGATGCAGAGGAGTATCATCTAGAACCTCTAGAGATACAGTCATTCTAGCATTACCAGGTGGTATATCAGAATACTGGAACTCAGCAGTTGCATTTCCTTTCGCTGGTATAGTAGGAATTGTGTATGATTGTCTCGCATACTCAGTGCCTCCTCCTTCTTGAGCTTCCAAGTAAACTACCACAGTTCCAGTTGATAGGAATCCTTCGTTGATAATTGGAATCTTGAAGAATCCATCCTCATTAGCACCTGCATCAGCAGCAAGTGGCTCGATCGAATTCACCTCAATAACCAGTTTAGCAACTGATATCTTGGCATTGGTCGAAGATGTCTGTGTTTCAAACTCTCCTCCGCTGTCTGCTGTGAATTCAACATCACAAGAATCCATAGTCGAGTTAGTAGCAGCGTAGATTGTGAAAGATTGACTTCGATCAGAATCTGCAGCTACTGTAAGGTTAGTTACAGCAGGTGCAACCTGCCATCCAGCGTCAGCACATGCTTGGCTTATACTAGATTCCAAAGTAACTGAATCGTCACCGTTACCAAGGTTGACTACTCTTAGAGTGACGAGTGTTTCTCCACCGTCGCCAACACCAATTGACTCAGGTGTATCTTCAAGGGAGATGTTGTACTGTTGAGGTACATTCACTCTTACACTTGATTCACTAATACCACCATCAGATGCAAATCTCATGTTAACCGGGTGTCCATCGACGTAGGTACGGGTTTGGTTTTGTAGAGGTAGTGTGATTCTAACATCAACTTCTCTGTAGAGGATTTGGTTAGAATCATTGTTATCGATTCCGATTCCAAATCCAATGTCCATTACTTCTGTCCATTCTCCATCACCAGTATCATTCAGGTACTCGATCTTCCAGAACTCTGAGTCCTGTGAGACTCCAACGCTAGCAGATGCAGTAAATCCATCTGCTACTTCTGTACCTTCATATGTAACTCCAAGTTTCAGGTTGATTACCTTGTATCCATTGTCATCTTCGATTGCTGTCATTTCTTTCAAATCTGTTTGATTGAATACTGCTCCATCGTCTACAGATATTACTTCGATAACTAAGTCAGAGTTTACACGGCGTGTAAACTCAACGTTTCTATCTTCAGCAGTATCTTGTACTACCATTACTGAAAGTCCAGCAGTATATTTCATTGTTAGATCCAACTCATGTTGAACAGTTTCGAAACTACTGTCAAGATTTATACTTCCAGATGGAAGAACCATTGATAATTCGCCTTCAGAATCGAATTGAGACATCCAAGTGATACCATCACCAAGATCTAATTCGATTTCTACTCCATCTACAACGTCACCTGCATCATACAGTATACTGTCTATTGAAGTCCACGAAGAAGTCAGGGATAGTAATCCACCCTTTGCCATTACTAAGTCGATAGAAGCACCTTCTTGCACTGATGCCTCTAGTAATCCAATAGCAACACCGCCACCATTTTCATCGACATCTGTTCCTTCAACAACAACAATCCAGTTACCTGGTTGAATAGTTCCGCTCCATGACAATGTGTCATTTGCATAGTCTGTTGTTGTGATTGAAACCGCATCACGCACCATTCCACTGACAGGATATAGCATAATTGTAGCTCCTTCCAAACGGCTAGTTGCGCCTAAGATGTCAGTTACATTTCCAGAAACAATTACCACTCCAGCACTCATTTCGAAATCCTTGCTTTCATGAGTGTCGTTAACACGGTAGAAACTAGTATTATCTTCAGTGTATGTTACAGAGCCGAATCCAAGTTTTTCTGATTCTACTGTGTAGTTATCACGGATTGGAACAAATAACTTCCAAACACCATCTTCATCGGTAACAAGAGATTGATTGAAGCCATTGTCACTTGTGACTGTGACATTAACATCCTCAATTCCTTCGCTGGAAGAAGGTAAGTCGTTTTCATCAAGATCCCAGAAAATCTTACCGCCGATTAATACAGACTTGTCTAATTGGACTAATCCTGCTTCCCAAGTTCCATTGACCATTTGGTCTGCGGAGTTGTACACTCCTTCTACCAAAGTCCAAGACTCGAGTGTTTCAGTACGGTTTAGGGCTAATGTCCAGTTTCCTGGCATCAAGACCTCGCTAATCATTCCAGAGTTATCCGAAGGTCCAAGACTGACATTTCCTAGCCCGTCAAGGCTTACTGCAGTAATACGTGTTGAAGTAACATTGACTCCAGTGACCGACTCTTGTAGTTGTAGATTGACAACCATTGCTGTCTTAGTCTTCAATTCAAGGCCAGTTGTAGCTCCGGTAATATCAACAAATCCTCTGTAGATTTCAGTCTCATTGCTGTCAGCCTCATAATCAGCGACTTCAATGTACCATTCTCCTTGAGGGACATATTCAGCAAATGTTCCATTTTCATCGGTTACAAGAGGATAGAAATCATCTCCTGCATCGTTACGTAGCCAGACTGTGGAATTAGCCATAGCAAATCCACTTTCCATTTGGACAGTTCCACTAATCAGATATTCTGCATCTAGAATGATGTCAATACTTTCAGTTGGAGGGATCAATCCAATATCCAAACCTGGTAATGAGTATGTGCTGCGTCGGTAGTCACTTGCATTTTCATCACGAGGGTCATCTGCATACATTTCGATGATGTAGTTACCAACTGATAATTCAATTGTTAGTTCACCAGTAATTGCATCATACATATCACTTGTAACATTTACATCGATTCCAAATTCATTAATTGATGTAATGTTGAACATTGGTGTTATGGCAGTACCATTTTCCCATGTACCGTCTTTATTGGTGTCTAGGAACACATTGAATGTGACAGAGGTATTAGATGGATTTGCTACCAAATCGATAATCTCAGTTCCATTCACGGTATTGACTGTAACAGGGTCGACATTCATGTCATCGTTTGACACAGTAAATGTCCACTCACCATCTCCAATATATATTCGGAAATCACCCTCTGAACCAATATCGTCTCTTAATTCGAGACCTGAGGAAGATGTTGCAATAACTTCAGCACCTTCGGAACCGGAAATTCCATCATTCCATGCGATAGAACTTCCATTAGAAGGAGAGGCTCTTAACCACACTACTCCCTCGACTACATTTGGACTTAGCAAGTAGAGATCAGTATCGGTAACCAAGGATGCGTTTGTAATCAGCATTCCAGCAGTTAGAGAGTTACTCGTAGTTCCAACAAAGGTTCTAGCAGAGACATGGAATTCCATATTTTCTGGCATTCTGAACGAGTAACTACCGTTGAAATCAGATGTTGATTCCAGCACAATCATTCCAGAGCGGGCCTCGATTGTAACTCCTGACGCTCCTACAAGGTTCTCTTTCGGTATATCTGCAGGGACATTGTACTGAGGGTCTTCAAGGATACTTTCGATAAATCCAACTTCTTTTCCAGGACCTGCCCAAATCGTACCATTAATCCAGACACTTACTGCATAAGGTAATGTCATTTCCATGTCATCATCAGATATTTCGAATTCATGCCAAAGGACATAATCTTCGTCTGATTCGTCAGAAATTATCCATTGTCCCATGTCAATTTCAGCATGAACTATTCCGTTCTCATCAGAGACTGCTGTAATTTCGTAAGTGTACAAGTCTGTGCTTTCTGTGTTGGTAAAGGTAATTGTTCGGTTAGACATATCTAATCCAGTATCGCCTGCATCAAGATTGATTGTTACATCTTTCTTTGGAGGTATAGCTAGATCCAATGTCACGTTTTGTGAATCCAAGCCTACTGAGAAGTTATACTCGACCTCGTACCATCCATCTTCGTCAATGTCAACTCTCCACTGGTAGTCACCGGTAGCAAGTGGTCCGTAACTTATCGAACCATTTTCATCAGTATCAATTAGAACTGGGTCAGAATCAGGAACACCGAAATCAATCAATTCAATTGTAGAATTAGGTAATGGTGTAGGTTCGCTAATTGTGTCAGAATATACATACAATGTATCTTCAAAGATTGAACCTGGCAATTTCATTACAAGATCATTTGTTGGCTCGATTGTGACTTCAACTGGGTCAGGAAGTAGAATTTCTCGACCATTTGGCATCATTGCAATCATATTGTATGTACCAGGCATTAGTCCGGTCTTGTAGAATGAACCAGGAGATACCATTGGGCCAGAGAATGTTCCTTCTCCAATGAACAATCCTGTTCCATTAGCAGTTCCAATACCTTCGTAGATACCTGTGCCTTCGAATGTTTCACCATCAAGGAATTTGACAACAGTTACTTGACCATCTGCAGTCATTCGTCCACTAGCGTTAATGATTCCATCAAACAAATAACTACCATCTTGCTTCAAACATGCAACATGAGTAGATTCTGTGACAACATCATCTACCGTCTCGTTCCAGACTGGTAATGAAGTAATTGTTTCGTTACCAACATCCTCTACGGTACAATTTGGTGCATCATAGTCAATCCAAGTGGCGACTATGGAGCCCGCACCATCAAATGATGCGTTAGCAGTGTAAGAGCGACCATCTTGAACAGCTCTTGTGTAGTTACCAACAAATCCGGTGACTATACCTGTATTTCCTTGAGTATCAAATTCACCTTCTGAGGTGAAAGTAACTTCACCTGTGCCAGGAATAACTCGAGATTCTCCAGGTTCAGTAGTAAATGAACCGCTGGTAGTAGTAACTGAATAATTGTTAGTCATTCCCCAAATGTTCGAAAGAACGAATTCGACATCATCGAGGGCTTGTCCTTCAAAGGATTCGTGGCCAGACCAAGTCACTGTTCCAGAAATACCGCTTGACTTCACAGCAATGTCAAAGTTACCATCGAATGCAGTTAGTCTATCAGCTTGTTCTCCAGTCACGTTTTGTGTCATTTCACCCATCCAACTCATGTTGGCTACTTTTCCAAGTAATGCTGTGATAGGGTTAATTTCACGATTGGTGTTAGTATCGGTAAGTACATCTGAGATTTGAGATTGAATGTCCCCAGTAGAAACTAAATCCTTTGCTGCTAAATCATTGAATTCACCAGCGAATGCAGATACACGAATTCGACCTGCTGGTACTGTGTATGACCAGTCGCCGTTTTCATCAGCATCTGTAAATCCAATTGGGATCCAATATGTATCATTGTCCAAGTCGGTGGGGTCTTCTCCAGAGAATGCATCACGTTCGATGAGGATTCTAACATTAGGTAGAGGCTGACCGTCATCAGACATTGTGACTGAACCGCCGACTTCAACACCAGGATAGTATTTCATTATCTTGACTTGAGTGTTTGAGTTTCCAATCTTATTCTGGTCTTCGGTATCGTACCAGTTTGCGATTACAAAGTGGTTCAACATAGCACCAGGCATTGGCAATGCATTAGTTAGCATAGAATTAGGCGTACCTGACCCATAATTAGGGTCTTGAGAGAAGTGCTGAGCCGGTTGCTCAGTAGATGCAAATCCAAGACTGCTTGCACCATATCCTACGTAGGTTCTTGCCAGCATAGTATCGAAGTAATCGGAATTGTGATCAACTCTAACATTCGTAAGAGTCAGCGGGTCAAAGGTTTGTCCTGATTGTTGATTTAGAACGTCTTTGCGCATTTCTTCATTGAATTCTGCTCGGGTCATTTCTTGATTGAATTGACCACGTGTAGTCATGTAGACTTCAGTCATGAATGTAGAGAAGTCCTGTCCAGATAGTGACGAAACTGGACTGAAAATACCAGTTGGGTTTCTACCACTATAATCAGAATTGTAAATTCCAGCTCTAGCATACAGTTTGTTGTCGACTGCTAAGTAACGGATTTCGTGATCTCTTGTGATAAGATCTCCTGGAGCCCCTTCATAATCCTGTACAGAGTATACCTTGTTGTTAGAAAGGTCGACATACAAGTTATGCAAGTCCTCATCATCTAATGAAGCGGTCAATAATTGAGTAATCAATGCAATTCTAGCGTTTGCTTTGTGAATACCTGTACTTACAGAATCATATTCATCGATTAAGTCAGAAGTATACCAATAATCTCCAAAGATGTGGTGGGTTGTGTTATCCTCTGTATCTGATGCTGCACGAATATTGTTGTTGAATACGGGTTGTGCTTCGTTAATTGAACTGAAAGCATCCCCAACACAATCATAACCATCTGAACAAGGGATTAAATCGCCGTTCTCGTATACCTTGTAAACTAGAGGAGTCTCAATATTTACGACTCCATCAATGTATGGATTACGACCTTCTGCCATAACTACATCATCATTTACCATAATAACCTTGAATGAACGATCTAGTACATCATCAGACTCTAAACTGGTCTGAATTGTAATGAATTCAGACTTCTGGCCAGGAGTCAAGTGAGATGTTAATGTGCTGATGAAAGAAGGAGTGTGTGTTCTGTCACCTGTTTTTGCATCATTGTATGACAAATCTGCTTCAGACAATCTCCAGATGAACATTGCTGCTAAATCTTCTTGGCTTCTAGCCAACAACATGTTACCTGCAGCAGGTATTCCTGACTGGAAGTTATCCGATACTGATGGGTGGTCACCTGTTTCTAGTGCTTGGAAACCATAATCCCACCAAGATACGAAAGCTGGTTTGTCTGAATACGGTTGATCAGTATCTTGTTCTGCCA
>JBJLAY010000023.1:0-24582 GCA_045568475.1 Candidatus Poseidoniaceae archaeon
TTCCAGTCCCTGCAGATTTATTAGAACATGAAAATCACTTACTAGAATTAGATGACCACGCATTGATAAGATGGTTGGAAAGCGGTGTTGAATTGCATCATCTGGTCCGAAATGTACGCTCGACTATGCTTACTGAAGATGACCATAAAAAAGCGGCAACTCATTGGTCTGGAATTAAAGGAGATTTGGCTAGACTGGTTGAGATGCACCATATCTTAAATTCCGGTGGAGATATTGAATCCCATTTACTTTCCAACGCTGAAGCTTTGATGGTAAGATCCAGTGCGGGATTAGCGACATTGATTGGAGATGCAATTTATCGAAGTCCATCGAAATCATTGCATCGAATCGCAGCAATGATTGCAATAGAGAGAGGTGAGTCAGACATTGCATCTGAACATTTAGCAAATTGTGACGCTCCTGATTTAGAGTATTCACTTTCGCTATTAGATGGGAATAGTAATCTCCCGATTCCGGAGAACTCTGATTATAGTCTAATTTTGTCTGAAGCATCCAGAAGACTAGACGATAGAATACCGGGGCAGGCTCCCGGAAATGACATAATTCAATTATTGGATAAACTAGATTTTAGTCAAGTTAATGATGATATGAAGAAAATCATACTTGTTGCAATTGCACACATTCGTCATTCATGGTATATTGCTAATGAAAATTGGAATGAGGCAGCAGAGATAAGGGATAATTTAGAATCGATTTCTCATAGCGAAGACCCTCAATTAAAATCACTAGAATTACGCGATGAAATCGCTCAAACAGCTCCAAATTCTCCATCATTTGATAGTTTGGTTGATACTGTATTCGCTAGGTCCGGTCTACGTGCAATTATGTTACAATTATCGATGGTACAGAAGTGCGATGACAAGCGGGCAGTATCACTTTTGAATAAGATAGAACTGCCGAGTTTAGCATCTCAAAACAATCTGAATTCTGCAAGGAGAATTGCTGCTAAAATTTGGTATTTACGAGCAGTTTACAAGACCCACAATCCATTTTCATCTATGGCAGAAGCAATCTCCCTTTGGAAGAGAGCACTTTGTCCTAATGCGGCCAAAGATGCAACCGATATGATGCACAAGTTGTTGTGATTATATCTCTGCGCCAAGCAATGTCTTGGTGTCAACAATTCCAGAGATAGGTCTAATCTCTTCAACAATAACTTTGGTCAAAGTGTACTCATCATCTGCCTGTATTTTTGCAATTAGGTCATATTCTCCGAATAGCATCCAACGATTAGCAACGTGTTCTATTTTGTCCAAACAGTTGCGTACTTCTTGCTCACTTCCAGGTTTAGTGGTAATTAATACAAATCCAGTAGCCATATTCTCACCTCAATAATCAACAGCAATCATCGTTTGAGTCTCTCGGACACCTGATATCTGCCTAAATTCTTTCATTAGCATACCAGTGAGGCCTTTTGCATCATCTGATGAAATTCTAATCAGGAGATCAAACTCTCCGTAAAGGACATGCACTTCAGAAACACTTGGATTGCCTGAAAGCTCCAAATAAACATCTCTTTCTTTGGCTGGCTCGGTCTTGAACAGGACGAACGCTTCAGGCATTAAACAATCCACATAACGCCCCCTATTCACTGTGCCGATTTACCTCTAAGTTCAAACCTAGAGGGGGAACAGTCTAATGTGTCAAGGTTATCGTGAAAATATGATGAGCAAAAAGGCAGCATCTGCGTTTGGCTTACTCATAATTTTCTGTCTGTCTTCACAGTCGCCAATTTTCTTGAATGTTGATGATATTAGTGAGGCTAGTGGACGTGCGCAAATCACTTGGTCAGGCAATGTAGTCCTCAATAATCATCACACGGTTTCAGTTACCGACGAATTGATTATTTCAGCTTGTACTAATGTAACCATGTCAAATGGAATTAGGATTTTTGTCGAAGGCCGAATAACGGTCGAAGGAACCAGTAATTGCCCAGTTTACTTTGATTCAGCAGGTGGCGGTGACCACATGGGTATACAATTCAATTCCACTTCGAACGGCAGAGGTAGTAAAATCGATAATGCTTCAATTATTCATTCAACTTATGGAATTACGATTTATGGCTCCAATCCTTATCTTGCCAATGTTACGATATGGAATGCAGATGATGTTGCGATTGACATGTTTAATTCGGCAACACCTATTATACGAGACATGGTCATCGATGAAGCTGGACAAGACTGGAACTTCCCCACATACTGGAGGTATGGAATTGGACTTTCAATAGGTGCTGGTTCGGCTCCGAATGTTGATGGTTTAACTATCAATGATGCAGTTACAAGAGGCATCAATTTATGGGGTAATTCCGGTGGTCTATTACGCAATATCACAATTTCAAATATTACAGGAGCAACCCTTGCTCAGGCTGCAGGTGTTTGGGTAGAAGATAGCGTTCCACTATTGGAAGGAGTATCGGTTAACCGCTCAGATCATGGTGCTATAATTCGTCACATTGACGATGGTATTACCACTCGAGCAGTAATACGAGATATGGAAATTAGAAATTCCATGTACAAAGCACTAATTATAGACAAAGAAGACCACACAAATTACACAAATTATCAGAGTGCAATAATAGAGGGTTTGGAAATTAGTGGAACCGGTGGCCCTGATGCTAAGACGGCAGGTCTTGCTACTGCTACAATTGAGATAAACGCAACAGGGGCTTGGATTGAAGAAGCTCATCTAGAAGATAATGATGCAGTTGGAGTTCAGTTATACTTCGTTGATTCGTCAACTGTATTCACAAACCTTTCAATCAACAATACAGGGGGTTCAGGAAGTGGTGCAGATGGTGCTGGAGTATCGGTACGTTCGTCTTATTTTGCGGCTAAATTTGATGGTCTCGAGGTTTCAAATTCAACAGGTCCTGGAGTATTTGCATTGAATGGAGGTGCTATACAAGGAAATGATTGGAATCTCCATGATAATGGGCAAGAAGGATTCTACTTAGAAAGTGCAGCAACTATTGTTGACGGTTTGACACTAGAGAATAATAGCAACTCAGGCGTTCATATTGATGATGCAAGATACGTCTTTTTGTCGAACCTTTCCAGTTCTAACAATGGAGACGCAGGACTAGAATTCAACAGAGCAAATGATATCGAATCAGGTTCCGGAGATGTCAGTTGTGTATCTTGTGTTTCAATAGGCAATAATCGCGGTGTTGTAATCACGGATTCAGTCGATATTTATCTTGAAGGTTTACAGATTCACGATCCATTGACGGGGCCCGCAGTTTCAATTGATAATAGTGGCTTGAATATCGGCATTCAGGGTGGATTGTTCCATTTGCATGATGTTGAAGCTTGGGTGAATAATAGCGGGCCTGGAATTGAGATTGTTGCTGCTGAAGGCGTTATTGATGGACTTGACATCTTCGGAGCCCACGAAGGATTGGTTTGGGACGCGGATCATAATGTCGAGAGAGTCAGCGTACTATCAAACGCTAATTTCTCAGGTAGTGGTTGTCTTAATCTCTCAAATCATGACCAACTTTCTGGGTCGGGAAATATCATTACATCTAGTTGTACAGGTGAACTCACATTCACGAATGTCGAGATTAATTGGACAAAATTAAGCGATATCGGCTCTCATGTTCTGAATATAGATACAGATTCTCATTTACACTTACACCAGCCCACAAATATCGATTATTCTAGTGCCAATATTTTAGGAAATGGTTGGATAGAAGAGGCGTGGGATGTTGAGATATGGGTCATAAATAATAATTCTAATGGGGTTCCAAATGCAGCAGTGCATCTTGGTTTCGACCAATTAGAGAATTCAATATCGGAAACAACAAACAACATAGGTACTGTGACAATCTCGGATTTACGAGGTAAGAAATACACAAGTGTCGGGCAAAGTCCCTACACTACAGTTACTATCGATTGTTCTTACGACAGTGTATCTAACTCTACAAACATCTCCTTATCTGAAGATAAGATGGTCTGGTGCCATCTTCCTTTGTCAAATCAAGCACCTTTCATAATTTGGGAGTCCCCAGTAGATCAGAGTGTTTATCCTTCTCAAGGAGAGGTTTTCTTCAACGCTAGTGAATCTTGGGACTTAGATGACGATGAACTCACTTTCTCATGGACTAGCAATCTCGATGGCGATATTTTAGCATCATGTACAGGGCAAGGCAATCCATTCAATCCTAACAGAGGATTTGCATTCACTGCAAATTCGAATGATGCATGGGCTTGTAGTCTATCAGATGGAGTTCATGACATAACTCTAGAAATATGTGATGACAAGGGTAACTGCGTTGATGAAACAAGAACGATTGAATTATCAAATCAAGACCCCATTATTGTCGTTGTTACAGACCCTCCACTTTCTCCTTGGGGTGAGTTGAAAACTCCTATTACCAAACCGGTTGAGTTCTGGCTAAATGGGACATATGACCCCGAAAACGATACTCTAGATTGTTCGTGGTCATGGCCTGGAAATAATATGCAACTTGGTAATTGTGTGAATGGTACAGGATTCTTGTCATTCGCAAATATGAGTGATTCAACATTCGACCTTACCCTATCTGTGTCTGATGGAATCAACTCTGCAAAAGAGTGGGTAGTTCCTGTTGAATTGTATAATGAAGTACCTATTTCTTCTTTCGAAGTTAGTCGCGAAGGGAATTTATCTGAAGACGAGATTACTCTACTAAGTACGACAATAGACCCTGAAGGAGATGACATCACATATCTTTGGGAAAGTTCTCTAGATGGTATAATCTCTAACCAGAGTACATGGCAAGGTCACCTCTCTAGGGGTGCCCATGTAATCACTTTGAGTGTTAATGATGGAAGGATGGAACACATCAATTCAACATCCCAGAACTCAACCATTCTTGTTGTGGAAAATAGTCCTCCTAAAGCTGTCATAACATTACCTGAAGGGGGCACTAGTTACGATTCTAGTTACTTATTCGAGTTCAATGCATCAGGTTCGGGAGATTGGGATAGTGCTTGTGATACATTCCCTGACAATATTTCATGGCATTGTACTGAAAATGAACCTGCAACAGGTTCAGAATACCTAATTTATTCTTGGTATTCGGACCTAGATGGTATTCTTCAAGAGGATGGTTATGATTGGTTAATTTTCGAAGGCCATTTGTCTAGTGGTACGCATACAATTACCTTAACGATGGATGATGGAATCCATTCCCCAGTAACCAGTAACGTGATTGTTGAAGTGGCTCCTTCTGCTCCAGTTCTCGTATTAACAAGCCCAGACCTTTCACAAGGTTACAATTCTAGTGATTTTATAGAACTTGATATCCGTGAAAGTTTAGATTATGATGGTGACAATTTTACGTTTAGTTTAGAAAGCGATATTTCTGGAATTATCCTAACAGATCAAAATCCATCAGAATTATTCATAATTTCTTTAGCTGCAGGTGAACACACTTTGACATTCACATTGGTAGATGAAACAGGCTTGTCTAGGTACGAGACAGTCAATTTATTGGTGATTGAATCCGACCCAGATGCGGTAATTTATGAGCCAGTTAACAATCAGTTTTACGAACCAGGTGAATTGGTTATTTTGGACTCAAATGGTACAAGTGATGCTGATGACGATATTACCCGAAGAGAATGGCGCCTACACATACCCGGTGATCTTTATCCTACTGTACTATCGAACGATGCTTTCTACTCTACCAATTTAGCACCGGGTGTACATCACATTTCACTTTTCGTTGAGGATAGAAGAGAAGGAACAGATGAACAACATATCAACATCACAGTTGCATCTAGTAGCCCTGATCTTTCCAACTTGACAGCAACTCCAAAGATTGTATTAGTTGACGAACTGACCAAGGTTTCAGTTCGAGTTCAATTAGATGATCCAGATGGTACAACTCAATTGATTAATGCTACAATTATCAAAGAATCACAAATATGGTACTTCAATTTGACAGATGATGATGGTGATGGAATTTGGACCGGAGATGTCCAAATAATGCCTGAAGGCGATGGTAAAGCGCAAGTAAAAGTGACAGCATTCGATGATGAGAGCATAGATTACATCAGTATCAACATTGAGTTTGCTGAAGAAGAAAAGGATAACACTTCACTATACATTGCAGGTGCTTCAATTGGAGGTTTCCTTCTTCTATCATCGATTGTAGCATTCGTAGTAATCCGTAGAAGGAAGCGATTAGCAGACCTCGATCTGATAGATTCGTGGGGAGTATTTGGTGGAGAGACCAAGGAATACATAGAAGGCGACTTAGAAGAAAACCTCGAAAACGAACTCGAAAGTGACCTCGAAAAAGAGGCACTACATTGATTAGCAAGTAGTTTTAAGATTCATACATGAGGAAAAACTTCTCGAGATTGAATGCCGTTTTGCTGGCCGTACTTTTGTGTGCATCTGTTTTACCACAGGGTGTTGCAGCAGACGAAACAACAACTGAACACTTTGCGTTTGGAATAGAATATGATTGGACTAACATGGATACTGACTTTGAATCGATGACTGGACTACCTCTAGATGAAATTCTAGCAGATGTCATGCAGTCAGCAGATGATGCAGGAATTGAACTGCTTATCTTGGAAGAGATCACAGGAACCTCTTCAATGGTCGTAGACCAATATGAAGATGGAACAATGATGTTTGATGCTACGGATGGATCTTCAGTTGAAGTAACAAAGCACGTTACAGAAATGACAGTCCGCCATGGTTCACTTACAGATATGGCCATTATCACAGAATGGTCAGACGCTCGTGCTGGTTGGGATTTAACAATCTCAGCAGGTTCTGAAGGTATATTCAACGTCGATGCTTACTATGTAGAGTATCGTGATGCAGATGGACTAATCTATGGCCATGATATTGACATGTCACTTGATTCGGACACAACAGTTACTTTCGATTTTGAAGGACACTTTGAAGCAGAAGATGGGGACAAAGTCATGCCTCTAGACATCCACATGGAGATGGGAGTCGCTTACGGAGTAACTGAAGCAGAAAGCTCGGTTATCTACTCTGAACCAAGCACAATTTACCAGGAACTTTCTAACCTTGAAGGTGGGGAAGAATTGTGGTGGTCAATTGGAGACATGGACGATGATGAAGATTACATTTGGTGGAATGAGTACGATGCATCAGAATGGACATGCGAATGGGATTCAAACGATGAAATGTACAATTGTAACAACATAGAATACGAGGGATCATACGATTGGTGGTACTATTGTGAATACTATTCTCAATTCGAAACATACTATTGTACTGATGATTTCGGTCATGATTCTGATTATGAAAATTCACTTGGATGGACTCATTACTATGATGGAACAAGTCCAGAAGATGGTTCCTCTGACGAAGTTGAATCTCACACAGGGTCTTTCTCGACTACTACCGGTTTCAACTTTGAACTGACAGGCTTACCAGCAGAAGAGATGGGATTCCCTGAAGGCAAGTGGGATGTTTCAGCAAGTGATTCCACAACAGATACTGGTGGATTCAATGAGGATTACGATTGTGAAATGGGAATTGAATTGTTCGAAGGAACTCAGATGATTACGACCGATGGTGACCAAATCGAAGTAATGCAAGCATATACTTCTCCCCTTCCTTGGGGAATGACATGCCACGTTGCTAATCTATTCTACTATGCATTCATGGGAACTGAAGATGCTGCAACTCTTGAAGATATGATTGTAGACAGCACAGAAGAGATTGCAGAAAGCATGGGCGGAAGTGGCGACGATTATGCCTCAAGCGACATGATGTCCGTGGATATGCGAGTCCATTCCCAAGAGGAAGTCGAGATACAATTCGAGGCTTGGAGTTTAGATTACAACAATAATTACGAAGTGAATATGGTAATGGTTGACTCTGATGGAATTACTCAAGACGCAGACTCTTACGTGATCTCAGGCACTGACTATGATTGGGGATACTCATACATGTCCACTAGTGCGTGGGGAGAACACTGTGTTACCTCTCAGTTGAAAGATGTCACAAACAATCAAATTATTGATACAGTGGAAACATGTACTGATGTTGCTCAAGAACCAGAACCTAGTCAACTAGTAATCGATATTATCGAGGGATTCTCAGATTCTACACTAGAAAATGTGCTCGAGAACTTTGGTGAAAATTTGGAATACAGACTTGATGATTACGAAGCAGATTTCCCATATGATGATGGCGACATGTACGTTCTTTGGGATAACACAAACAATATGGTTGTTGGATTCCAGTTAGTTGTTACTTCCGACGACAGTAACATGTGGTACACTTTAGTTGGCCCAGAATCTGATTCTTACGGCGATGCACCTTCTCCAGTTTCAATAACATACTTCTCTGGACAGCAAGCTATTGCACAGGAAGCAGAAATTGCAGAAGACTCTACATTAGAAGACTTAGTTGATTTGTCTCAGCACAATAATGATGTGATTGAAGATGCAATCGAAGAGTCACTTCAAGACAACAGTCCAGAAGCAGGCGGTCCAGCAGATGGTTCTGGAGATGAAACTGCTGCAGATGATAGTGGATTACTTCCTTTCATGTCACCTATTCTGACAATGGCTATGATTGCTGTAGCAGGAATTGTGGCAAGTCTAAGGTCACGTAAAGAGTGAAGAAAGAATTGAAACCAATGATTGCCCCCCTTCCTCTTATGAGGGAGGGGAGGCCATATGGTAAGTTGCTTCTTCATCTGTTTCAGATTGTGATTTTGTTTTCGTTAATTCAAGCAGTCAATAACCAGACTTGGTACACCGGTGTAGTCGATATAGAGTATTCAGAAGGCCTTCCTAAAGGGGCAGGGATGGAAGTTGAATTAGAAGTTGATCAAAAGAGTGCCGACGGTAGTATCCACATCGATGGTTTCATCACATTCATGCAATGGCAGAATGACCGTAATGATACTTCAATACCTTCTGATTCTACCAAGGTTCAAGGCAATACAATGGAACTAACTCCTCTTTCTGAGGTTCAAGAAGATGTTCCTTTATTGGCAAAGGTTGCCTCTGGGTTGGCGATATTGATGTTCGGTCTAACCTTTTTCCAAGTGAAAAACCGAGCGATATTAGGAATCATCCTCAACCTGTTAGTGCTTTGGATTGTTATTTCATTAGTTGTCATTGCACCTTTGGGCTATCTTGGAGGAATGGACTTTGGAACAGGGCAAAGCCAAGATGATAATCGGGAATCGACTGTTCATCAGTCGTTGACTGGGAATCCGATTTTCGATATCATAGATGGTGAATTTGAATATGAATTTGTGAATAAAGAATACGATTTGGGGTTAGTTGATGAATCCGAATTTGATGATGTAGTGGCCAACCCTCCCGGTGAAGACCATCGTTCGTTTATCAAAATGGATGGTTTGGCAGGCATCCACTATGGGGCATTCGTAGTACAATTATTCTGGGCCTGGCTAGTATTGTTCTTGCTAGCGCCAATGGTGATTATCTTCACTCAAAGAGTCAGAATTGAGACGCCACAATTGCTGTGATCACTTTTGCTCTGGGATATCTCCGTTAAGAGAATCAGGATTATCTTCTAATGGACCCCATTCTGTACGAGTTCGGTGAAGGCCGAATCTCTTAGCCCAAATGAATCTCAGGTTTTTCCAACCGTCTCCCCATGTATGAATTTCAGCATCTCCTACTCTTGGCCGATAAGGAACAGACACTTCGATAGCCTTCTTCTTACCCAAGACTTTGCGAGCAAGAATCTTCATTTCTTCAGATAATGGCATTCCGTCATTGGTTGGTCGCATCTTTTCATTCTCAAATATAGATTTGCGGAATACCCACATTCCAGATTGTGAATCTTTGATTCCGTATCCAAATGCCAATCTAGCATTGAAAGAAAGCATCCAGTTTCCGAAGCCGTGAAGTCCAGACATAGAGCCCTCTTCAGCTAGTGTAAGTCTATCACAAGTAATGAAATCTAAATCTTCATCAATTAATCTCTTGACTAAATCTGGAACAACTTCTGCAGGATAGGTACAATCAGCATCCATAGTGACAATGATATCACCCTTCGCTACTGCGAAACCGGTTCTGTATGCTCTTCCGTAACCCTTACGTGGCTCTAAGTGAACTCTGATTCCCTTTTTTAATGCGATTTCTCTAGTCTTATCTGTAGAGCTACCATCAACAATCATGATCTCTAATTCATCACACCAATCTCGAGGGATTGAATCTACGGTTGGACCCAGGGCCTCCTCTTCATTACGAGTTGGAAGGATGATGGTGACAGAGACCGGTAACTTGTCCGCCATGAACCCACGATTCAAGGATTTCATTTGAAGCCACCTATCCCTTGGATTATTTATCATATTACGAAGTGGGGTATTTGTTCGACATGCACATTGCGATAGTGTCAGGTGAATATCCGCCCCGTTGGGGAGGAATTGGTTCGGTGGTTTTCCACCTTGCTGGACACTTTGTTCAATTGGGGCACGAGGTAACAATAATTACTCGTTCTCACTCTGAAAAAGTACCATCTCAAGAGGGCGTAAATGTGATTCCAGTACGTTGGGCTCGCTTACCTATGGCTTTCACTCGCTCTTATGGTAAAAGCTCAATTAAGGCTTTGAAAAAACTTCATGCTGACAAACCAATTGATGTGATAAACGCTCACCTACCTTTGGTCTCTTGGAAGAGAAAAGAGTTCAGATGGTTGGAGAAAAATATTGCTCCTGTAGTTTCATGTCTACACGGTTCTTGGTTAGGGGAGAAAGAGGGCGTGAAAAGAGCAGCTGCGGCTAGAGAATCTGCAACCTGGAGAAATCCCAATGATCTAGCAATTCTTACTACCGCTGGATGGTATTCAAGGTACGAAAGAGCAGGTATCTTGGAATCCAGTATTTGTGTTTCAAATTCTCAATCTACTTTGAAGGAATTCAAGCAGTGGTATCGTCCAGACGAAAATTTCGATTGTGAAGTGATCCTATGGGGGTGTGACCACAAGGTGTTCCGACCTCCAAATACCGATGCTGAAGCAGAACAATTAGAGCACGAGCGAATTCGAACACAATACGGCTGTGGTGACGAAGAAGCATTGTCGTATTCATCTAAAACCAAAACTCCAATGTTGCTCGCAGTAGGCCGCTTAGTGGCCCGTAAAGGGTACATGACTTTACTGAGGGCTATGCCTGATATTATTGCAGAAAACCCAGGTGCCAAACTGGTAATTGTTGGTCGAGGGCACATGAAATCAAGTCTTGAGAAGAATGCTCGAAAGCTAGGCGTTTCAGAATCTATTCATATTCAAAGCAGTCTTTCATTCGATGAATTAGCGCAACATTTCCGCTCAGCAGACCTTGTGGTCTATCCCTCATATTATGAGGGTCAGGGCCTTATTCCTCTAGAGTCACTAGCTAGCGGAACTCCTGTTGCAACAGTTGACCAAGAACCGTTGACAGAGATGGTTGATTCTACAGTTGGGGGCTTATTCAAAAGAGGAGATCCTTCCGATTTAGCACGGTGTGTTAATGAGATGTTATCCAGTGATGAAACCGGAGAAAAAGCACGATTAGGCAGGGACCGTGTACTCTCGAAATATACCTATGAACACAACGCATCAGATTACATCGCAGTGTTTGAAAGAGCCATTCAAAAAATGGGCTAATGCACGAAGGTGTCATAACAAACCACGGCCCTGAATGGATTGCCACCGATATCTGATTTGACGGCGCTGTCTTGAAAACCAAACCCTCGCATGCATGGGCATGCGCGCGAGGCAGTGGGTGGCCCTATTCCTCGCAGTGTCCATGTTAGCAGTTTTACCCCCCGTTTCTGCAGATGATGACATTACAAACGCTACTCCTCTAACAAATGGCGTCTCTACCAACGGTTATGTTTGCTATGATGATGGCTGTTCTCCGAATGATGAAATCGATTGGTGGAAAATTTACGCTTTCAAAGGAGACATCGTCCAAGTCGGCTTTTCAGGTTCAATGAATAACGGAGCATGGTGGTGTGTAGATGACGGGTGGGAAGCAGATTTCTCCCTACATGATTCTGCAGGTTCACAGATTGCTAGTCAGTCGATGAGTGATGCAGGATCATCTACTACTTTGTCGACTACAATGCCAACAGCAGGTTGGGTTCATGTCAAAATCAAAGGTAAGGATAGCTGGTGTAACGATGGTGTCGATTACACGTTAACTCCGTCACTAAACCAAGACAATAGAGACAGTGATGAAGACGGTTTCGTCGATAATGAAGATGACTGTGACCTCACATCAGGAACTTCAACCAATGATCGCCAAGGTTGCACTGATACCGATTCAGATGGTTGGTCAGACCCTGATGAAGGCTGGACTACAAACAATGGAGCAGATGCTTTCCCCACTCAACCAAGTCAGTGGATAGATTCTGATAACGACGGGTTTGGCGATAATATCAACGGTTTCGAACCCGATCACTGCCCATATAGTAGAGGTTACTCCACTCTAGATCGCTTTGGATGCTTAGATTCAGATGGAGATGGTTGGTCTGATGAAGACCCTGGTGGCTTAGATGGAGTTGAGCCATGGTTTGCTCATCCTAATGGTTTCGCAGATGCTTTCCCATTTATTCCAAGCCAGTGGAATGACACCGACGAGGATGGATTTGGAGATAATTGGGCTGATATTTCTTGGAATGAAACCAGGATGAATTGGTCAATTGGAATTTGGTATGATAATGCAACGGAACCAGATGCTTGTCCTTTCGTTACTGGATATTCTATGGAAGATCGATTCGGTTGTCCTGATGCAGATTTCGACGGTTGGTCTGATCCGGATGCAAATTGGAGTGCAGGTAATGGTGCAGACGCATTCCCTGCGAATCCTTCACAATGGTCAGATATGGATAATGATGGTTGGGGGGATAATCAAAGTGAGGGGGCCACTCAAGTGGATGATTTCCCAGATAACCCATCGCAATGGCTCGATTCTGATGATGATGGTTGGGGCGACAATCAATCATATGGAGCCACTCAAGTTGACGACTTCCCACTAATCCCAAGCCAATATCGTGACACTGATGGTGATGGGTATGGTGATGATATTACTGGTTTCGAAGGAGATGTCTGTCCGTTGAGCACAGTCGAAGAGGTTGAGAGTGGATGGATAAGTTGGGCAGATCGTTTCGGATGTCTTGATATCGACATGGATGGTTATTCTAATCCTGATGATTGGTGGATTTCACACCCTGATGGTTTTGCTGATGCTTTCCCTACAGACGAAAGTCAGTGGCATGATACCGATGATGATGGGTACGGAGATAATCTCGAATATTTCGATGGAGATACTTGGAGAGAAGCTTGGAGAGGTGATGGCTGCATCGCTACTGAAGGAAATTCTGCAATGGACAGATGGGGTTGCCCAGATACCGATGGCGACGGTTGGTCCAATCCTACTACTCATTGGTTAGCAAGTCCAGGTGGGCTTGCAGATGCTTGGCCTTCAGATGAAACTCAATGGCATGATAGCGATGGTGATGGCCGTGGAGATAATCCGCGTGGAACCACTGCTGATGTCTGTCCAAATGTTCCAGGAACATCCCTTGGCCCAACACAAGGTGGTGACCGCTGGGGTTGCCCAGATACAGATGGTGATGGATGGTCCGACCAAGGAGATAAATTCCTACACGAGCCATCACAGTGGCGCGATGAAGATGGTGATGGTTTCGGAGATAATTCAGATGGTCATGAAGGAGATGCATGTCCAAATGAACGTGGTCAATCATTCTTCGACAGATTAGGATGTAGGGATTCCGACGGAGACGGATGGTCAGACCCTTCGCAGAATTGGCTAGCATCTCCATGGGGCGAAGCCGATGCTTTCCCGACAGATAGGCTTCAGTGGGAAGATACTGATGAAGATGGCTTTGGTGATGTTGGAATGGGTTCGAGAAGAGATGATTGTCCCGATGTTCCAGGAACCTCAACAAGAGATATGCAAGGCTGCCCAGATGAAGATGGAGACGGGTGGTCCGACGAATACGGTGGTTGGAATTCCGCAGTATCAGTAATGGGTGAAGAGCCAGCATCGAGTTGGCTATCCTATATGATTCTAGGAACTGTAATGCTAATTTCATCGGGACTAGCAATGATAGTTCGCTCAACTCGTTCAGTATCTTCCTTGGAAAAAGGACTCCAGTCTAATGAAGGAGGTGGGAAAAATGCGTGAGTGGTTTTTGATTGCTCTGATGTTCTCACTTTGTTTCACAGGGCAAGTAGTTGCTGAAGAGGAAGAATCAGATCCCTTCATCGCAGCTGGTTTGAATCTGGTTGCGCTTAGAAATGATAGTTTAGATAGCAATCAAGATGGAATGATGGATGCGATTAGAGTAGTAGTAGTACTCAATTCAACCCAGCAATGGATTGATTTAACTCTCACTTTAATCGGCGAGCATTCAGGATTTACTGTACAAGAAGAGGTTTTGATGTCATTCGATGAACAAGAAAATGCTTCTCTAACATACGACTCATGGGCAGTAGGTGAGCATCGACTAGTTTTGGAGATTAGCGATGCAGATGGCAGACTACTCAAATCCATAAATATTGGAGTCTTTGACTTAAGTCCTGCCTTAGCAGTACCTTTTGCTGACTTAGTATTGTCTGGTTCGGATATAATGCAAACCGGTGATACATGTGAAATTACTAGGAACTTCATTGATGAAACAGGGCCTAGATGGGATTTTGTAGGCACGCGTTCAATTATTGGAACTCCATTCAAAGTCTTAGATGGAGATACGGTCTTGGATTGTAGTAACTGGCCTGCCGGAACATATGTTGTAAGTGAGACTTACCAGAATGGTCTTGGGCAGACAACATCAGATACTCTTGAACTCGTAATTGTCAACAAACCCCCTCCACATTTCACTATTGAAATAGATGGGGACGAACAATTAGCAGGAACTCCTTGTTCTGTATCTCACATGCAGGCAGCTGGCGAAGATCATTTCGAATACACCAAAGATTGGACAATCACTCCTTCTATTGGAGTAGTGGCAAACTCTAGCACCTTAGATTGCTCAAAATGGGGTTCAGGAGTGTACAAGATTCTGTTAACGGTAACCAATGACGAGGAGATTAGTACTACTGGCGGAACTATGCTAATCAGAATGCCATCTCCAGATTCAGCAGTTGAAGATAACGACGCTCCAGTATTATCGCGTGGTGATGAAACTGAAACTTCCCCAGTTGGAATTTATGGAATTGCTGTACTATCGTTAGTATTGGGAATTGCAGTATTTGTTCTGATGATGAAGGGTCCTGAAGACGACGAGATGGGTGGAAATATGCTCAACCAAATAGGAGAGCCTGATGCAGAAGGCCTACCAACTCACGTCGATGAAAACAATATGCTATGGCGCCGTCATGATGATGGCGAAGTAGACTGGTGGGACCGTGGCTCTTTGATGTGGAAGAGGTGGTGAAATGCTACGTGATGTGGCATTTTGGGTAATGATATTCAGTGCCACAGGTCTAATTTTCATATTCATCAATGTAATGTGGAAGCGTTACACCCGTCTCAAAGCATTGGAACCGGGATTAGACAAAGAGTGGGTTGCTGACTGTGCTCATCATGGAACTGCATCTTACAAAGGTTCGAAAGTTAGTCTGAAGAACGTCAGAGATTTCACTTGGACTAACAAGAGAGAACATGATTCGAAATGGATTAACACGAAAGTCGATATTGACGATATCACCGATGTCTGGTTTGTAATCGATCATTTCCACAAAATAAAGGGTCTTGCACATACGATGTTGACCTTTGAATTCGGTGACGGGCAATTCATTACTTTCTCATTTGAAACTCGTAGAGAGGTTGGAGAGAGGTACCATCCTTGGAATGGCCTATGGAGGGCATATGAGTTGTATCTTCTAGTGGCTACAGAAAAGGATGCTTTGCATCTTAGGACCAATGCTCGAAAACACAAAGTGCACTTATTCAGGGTACAAACACCTCCTGGTAAGGATAAGGCTCTATTCAATGCCCTTTGTGACAGGCTAAATTCACTTGCAGAAAAACCAGAATGGTATCACACATTTGGTAAGACTTGTACAACTGCTATTGTTGACCAAGTCAACTTGATAACACCAGGTCGAATTCCAAGAATGTGGAGAACATTACTGCCTGGACATTCAGCACGTGCTGCATGGAAATTGAAATTAATTGAGGACTGGGGCGGATTTGAATCCACAGTTGAGGCATCAAGGGTAGATGAACGTGCTAACCTTTGGAAAGGTGATGAAGATTATTCTCACTTCATCAGAGCTCATTTGCCTCCCAAATGAAGAGAAGGTCTCCTCCTTCATGTGAGATTTTTACAATCTGCTCAGTTACCTTATTCCCAATCCCTCTTGTTCCTGTAGAAAGATTCTCATTTTCAAGAACGAAATCTACTCCAGAAATGGATACATTCTTGACATTTCCAAACGGCATCAAAGAGCAAATTGATCCTATTGGCAAATCGATTTCTAATCCGCTAGAATGAACTCTACATGCTCTCCATCCATCAAAATATAGAATTGCATCTGAGTTGGTTTCGAAGAGGGAGGTATATGCTGCGATTTGATGATCAAGCCTTCCTCCTGCGATTCCAACAACCGCATCAACATCGTACATTTCTAGGGCTTTAGCTAGGTCTGAATTATCTTGGTTAGGATCGGTTTCATATTGCTCAGGATTAGATATTGAATCCATGTCTCCTACAACAACGTCCCATGTGTTAAATCGGTCTGCTGCTCCATCCAACGCAATCTTGAATGTAGATGTCTCAATCATAGTTTCAACCAATCTCGAGTCGCCCCATTCGCCATTCGCAACCACCAGCACCATGTCCGCCATATTGGGGCCATATTATTCACCGATTCAAGCGGTTCGATTCGATTGAATTTAACCGGCCCCCTAAAGGGGGCCGTAATCATTTGTTGGCAATAGTAATGTAGGGTGTGGGACGTGATGGGGGATATGTCATGGCGAAGCAAGGGTCTTCCACTAGCAATTTCCGCCATTTTCATCATCCAAATTATTTCCCCACTATTCGTTTTTCCTGTCGGAGAATCATTGGATGGGGATTCAGAAAAATCTAACTCAGTAGGCTTTTCTAGTGGCTCCGGACACGACCTTGAAGGTGATTTGATCGCCGAAGATGGCAAAAACTGGACAGTCCGTGGCGAATCAATCTTAGATTATTGGAACACAGATTCCCATGGTGATTTGTCAAGTAAGCCAATGGATTTGATCGTAACCGATATTGGCATAGGTTATGCTTGTTCACTAAATTCATCAGATGTCAATCTTCATACAATACATCTGAACGGTACAATGGATACACTACTCGTGGAGACGTTAAGCAATGGTGCGACTGCTGATGAGTGTGCGGTTGCTATCGGGGCTAACAATCGAATACAGGTGGTTTACAATATCGGAGATGATTTACGTTTAGCACGTTTAGCTGTAGAGAATTCAGTGTACCTCGAGAAGACTTGGCACTTACGTACAATCGCTGAAGATGTATTCAACAGCGGCCTCAAGATTTCATTTGACTCTGAATTCAAGAGCCACATAATATTCCAGGATACCGACCAGGCATTACATCACCTATGGTTTAACAAAGCATTTTGGAATCATACAATTTTGGATGATGGACCAGTTGGTGATGATATCGAAGTGTCCATTGATTCACAAGACATAATTCACGTAGTTTATACTAATTCTGCTGAAGGAGAAGTTCGTTTAGTCAAGTTCAATGATACCATGGAAGTTAGACAAATTCTTGCTAGAGGAAACACAGTTTCATCTGCCATTGGTATGGATTTAGACAGCAATGATGTCGAACAGATAACTTACTCAAAATCAGATGGACTAGGAAATAATACTCTTTCCTTGTTACGAAGTCTTGCAGGAAAAGATACTGGTAGAATTGACCCTGTGCCAAATTGGGTCATCAACTATGATGATGATTCAGTAGAAGGCGAACTTCTTGCAGGAGATTTGAACGGTGATGGTAAGGACGATATTGTGTACACAGACCCTGACGGTAATGGAACAATCTCAATTCATTATGGGTCACCAGATGGCCCCGGAGCGTTAGCAGACCGAATCCTTGTTGGATCATTTAGTGACTCCATGCTTGGGTTTGGAATCGCAATTGGAGATTTCAATTGCGATGGTTTCGACGACATCGCTTCCAGCGAACCTGGTCTTGGTGTGAACAATTCAGGACATGTTTCGATAAGGTTAGGTTCTGCTACAGGAATCTCTACATCTACCTGGTGGGAAATGAATGGAAGTGATGATGATAACCTTGGATGGTCATTGACATCACTAGGAGATGTAGAATCAGATGGATGTACAGATTTAGCCGTCGTTGCTGACAAGATGATTCTCGAAAATTCAGTAGCTAACCTTGCACAAAATGGTTTAGTTATGATATTGAAAGGAAATAACACATCAATGGTTCATCATGCTAACATTACTCAAACGGGTTCAGGTACTATGTTTGGACGTCAAGTTATCGGTAATGGGGACATAAACGGTGATGGATTCATGGATATGGCAATTTCAAACACAGATTCAATCGATAGCCCTACTGGTTATTCTTCAATTGAATTTTTCATGGGTAATTCTAGCGGTATTAATACAACTGCAGTAAGCACCTATTCTCCTTTAGACACAGGGAGGTTATATGGTGTTGAAATGTCCTTTGTTGGAGACGTGGACGGAGATGGTTTCGATGATATTTTGGTAAGTGAATTATTTGCTAGCACAACTCCTTATCACTCCGGGAAAGTCTTCATGTGGTCTGGTTCAAGTTCAGGACCTGTCAAACATACCTGGTCTGACAAAGGTAGTTTTGCAAATGCTCTTTTGGGACAAACAATCTCACCAGCAGGGGACATTAACGAGGATGGATATTCTGATTTCCTAATTATGGCTCCATCCTCATCAAAGGCTGGTAAAGTACACCTTTACCTCGGTTCACAAAACGGTCCTAGAATAGAGACTCAAATATTTGCTCAAGGGACTGCAGGGCAGAATGTAGGATTGAATCTTCTCACTGGAATAGATGTAAATGGAGATGGCATGGGCGAGTTAATTTACTCTTCAAGAGACTTAAACCGAGGAGATAGTTTTGGCCCCGTATTGACAATAATGTCCGAAAGGGACTGGGAGTACATCGACTTTGATTTTGATCAACCAGTCGTAGGAATCGAGATGCATACACCATTGAGAGGCACACCTTTGATAATGGCTATGCTGAATGACTCTAGTTTACTTTTGATGGAGAACACGATTGATGGAACTCCATCTGGGCGTTGGCTAACTCGCGAATTAACTACTGCACATCAGGCAAATATTGGGATTTCAAATGCAGGTAACCCGACAATTATATTCCATTCATCAGGCGAAATAATGTCTCTTTCTCTCACCGGAAACACGGCAATAGAATTTGCTTTGGGTTCAGGTAATGGACTAGGTGAGCAAATGGATTCTACAGTTGACTCAAATGGTTATCAGAGATTTGGCCATTTCTCCTCTGGATTCTCTTCAATTTTCTATACTGAAGAATCTCCCACTGGATTCACTACAACCACAGTCAGAAGTTCAATCGACTTAGCTTATCCAATCGGAATACATCTCGATTCTGAAGATCGACCTCACATGGTGTATGTTGACGATGACGACTTCATGGTTCGAATTGCAACCTTAGATGGTTCATGGAACGAGACTTCAATTCTCAACACAACAATTGGAGATGATTTTGAATCCATAATATCCGATGACGATGTTCTGATGTTCGTACAAGTTGCAGTTTCGAATAATTCAACAATGTTACAATTAGTAGAATATTACAATGGTACTTCCAATGCCACGGACATAATTGGTGCGAATACAACTTCACAATTCGAAATTGAATTGTTAGATGATAAAATCGTAATTTCGTTGATAGATTCTGACCATTTAGTTGTCCTAGAACGCCCAATAACCGGTGGGAACTGGACTGTAGTAAGTGATACTTGGCTATTGGGAGTAACTAATGGGCATAGTCTGGCTATGTCCGGGCAAGTTATTCTATTCGATGCTAATAATTTAGTTCAAGGATTACTAATTGAAGACGGTGCAGGTTCTTGGAATTTTACGGCTGTTGACATCCCAGATACTAATTCAAGTTTTGAACTAATAGTCAATGCCGGAAGATGGCATGCAACCAGTACAAACGAACATAATCATCTAGTCTGGACTACAGGATTAGTTCAATCAAGTAACGACCCAGTATTATCAACTTCATTCCCTGCCATCTCAACAGAAAATCCGGTGCCCCTAGATGTGCAAGAAGATGGGACGCTCATGTTTGCTTACTCACAAACTTATACTGGTGATTTTTACTCGATGAGGTTTATTCTTGACACAGATCGAGACTTGATTCCAGATTCTCATGATCTTAAGCCCAATATCGGTAACCAATGGGCTGACTCTGATTCAGATGGGTATGGCGATAATCCATTAGGCCCTGCACCAGATGCTTGTCCTTCAGAAAATGGTAATTCTTACATCGATAGATTTGGATGTGATGATTATGATGGAGACGGTTGGTCAGATGTAGCGGATGATTGCGTTAATGACGATGGGATGTCTTGGTGGGCTTTGTTTGGATGCGATGATTTAGACCAGGATGGTTGGGCCGATAACTCACCGACCTTCGTAAATGGTGATAGGTTCCCTACTAATTGGAAACAAGCATTAGATTCAGATGGTGATAGAATAGGTGACAACCATGGCCCAGATTGTTGTGAAAGTGATCTTGAAACATCAGAACTTGCACAAACACCGGATTTGTTCCCATACAACAACAAGCAATGGAAGGATGACGATAATGACGGATATGGAGATAACGAATCCGACCAAGAATCCGGAGACAAATGTTGGTGGATTCAAGGATTCTCATGGAGAGATCGTCTCGGTTGTGTAGACACAGATGGCGATGGTGCTTCCGACCCATCCGATTTCGGGACTTTTAGAGAATGGACTGAAGAAGACGGTGCAGATTGGTGGCCAAATGATGGGACTCAATGGGCTGATTCTGATGGTGATGGCTATGGAGACAATTCCTCTGATGGCGCTACTTTACCTGACAAATTCCCAACCAACCCTGCCGCTGCAAATGATACTGATAACGACGGCTATCCAAACAATTGGACTGCACTAGAGAACGCTTCTAACAGAGCAGGACTGTATCTTGATAACTGTCCTAACAGTTATGGTAATTCCACTTCATCTGTGGACACTCTAGGGGCTGTTGTAGAATATTATGGCTGTACTGATACTGACGGAGACGGCAGAGAAGATTCAGCAGACGCTTTCCCCGATGATAGTACCCAAGTGGCAGATTCTGATGGAGATGGTTGGGGGGACAACCAACAAGGGAACGAACCCGACAAGTGCCCTTACGACTACGGAGTAATCAATGGAACCATGGGTACAGGTTGCCCGATCATCGGAGACGTAGTAGATTCAGACAACGATGGAGTTTCCGATGAATTAGATGACTGTAACAATACTGTTGCAGGCCAAGATGTTGATAGCGTTGGATGTTCGGAATATCAGAAAGATGACGACCAGGATTTCGTATCAAACGCCGAAGATATGTGTCCTAGTACTCCTGTTGGTGAATCGGTTGATGGCATTGGATGTTCAGATAGCCAAAAGGAAATAGATTCAGATGGCGATGGAATATTTGACCCGTACGATTCATGTCCGGATTCAAACCCTGAATTGACAATTGATGAAAATGGATGTAACCTTGCTCAAAAGGATTCAGATAATGACGGTGTCAATGATTTGATGGACGATTGTCCTGGAACTGAAATTGGGATTCCAGTTCTTTCAAATGGATGTCTAGATGAAGCAGCACTTGCTGAAGATATTGATGGCGATGGTTACAAGGGTCCATATTCTTACAATCCAGATACAGAGACTCACGAAGGCGATGCATTCCCTCTAGATTCCACACAGTGGGAAGATATGGATGGCGATGGCTATGGCGATTCGCAAGCTCCTGGAGCAAACGAATCTGATGATTGTCCAGAAGTTTGGGGCAATTCCACAATGAAATCTCGGTTCGGATGTTTAGATACTGATGGCGATGGATACCATGACTACCTAGGTGATGACAAATTCCCACTGGAAAGTACTCAATGGGAAGACAAAGACTTGGATAGTTGGGGAGACAACCCAAATGGAGTTGATGCAGACCAATGTCTGAACACCAGTGCTGCAGGGGATAGAACTGCACAAGCTAGAATCAATTTTGGATGTGCAGATTACCAATCCGATTCAGATGGTGATGGTGTATTTGATGACATAGATGCCTGTATGAATACAGAAGCAGGTGCAGATGTTACTCCAAGAGGATGTAAAATCGAAGAACCTCAATCTACCGACGATGAAGGAGAATTAATCCTAGGGATGAATGCAAATCTATTCTTAGCAATTTCAGGAATTGGTGGACTCTTGGTTGTCATTCTAGTCGTGGTAATAATTCGAAGATTCGGCGGCAATAATATCGATCTAGATGATGATGATGACTGGGATGAAGATGACGATGACGATGATGACGATTTCATGTCTAGTGTATTCGGTAGGAATCAATCACGTACTCCATTAGGCGGAGCAGGTCCAAGCCGAGGCCCTCCAGGCGGAGCAGGTCCAAGTCGAGGCCCTCCAGGCGGAGCAGGTCCAAGCCGAGGCCCTCCTGGTGGAGCAGGCCCAAGTCGAGGCCCTCCAGGTGGTCCTGGCAGGGGCCAACAACCATCTATTGACCCAAGAGGTCCAGCAAGAGGTCCAGCGAAAGGCAAGAAGGTTGCAAAACGTAAGCCAATTGGAGATAAAGTTCGCAAGCCTAAGTTAGTAATCGATCCGGATTTGTTCTCACAAGAAGAATTAGGAGACCGTCTTGCAGCGGTTAATTGGACCAAGGATGCTTTGAAAGATGGAACTGATGAACGTTCAATTTTGATGCAGTTACAAACAACTGGTTGGTCAGCGCCTCAATCCAGAGCGATAATAGATTTGTCAAAACAATAGGGAATTACTAGGCATCAGACTCAATAAGTGCAGACCGTTGGGATTAGAAAGGGAGAGATTAATCATGATAGGTGATGTTGCAGATGTCTCCATGCCTGAAGGCATCGAGGTCGATGAGGCAGCTGCATATTTCGGGGTTTTTGAATCCTCAGATAGCCTCCACCAAATGATGGAAATGCCTCGCGAAGCAGCATTTGAGAAGTTTTTCTCTCTTCTTTCAGACCTCGTTCTCAAACCAGGAGATTTTGATTTTGAACTTGCTAGTGAAAGATTGAATTGTGAAGGAGGAGAGATTTATTTCTTGGTAGCAGGACATCTTGGCGTAATGTCTCTACCTGAAGAACTGGCTTTAGCATTGAGCGAAGGAACATTCACGGATGCAGAATCTCAACGACTTCAAGAAATCGCAGATCCTATGAGATTGCTGAAACTATTTGCCATCGCACAACAAACCGGTGGAGAAGGGGAGGCGACGAAGTACCTACGAGGCGTAGAATCATTGATGTCAAACCCTGCTGCTAACAAGGATGCATTATTATCTCTAGCATCTGAAGTTCAAGCGGCTTTTGATGTAGCAGGACATGTAACTCCAATCGCTAGTCTGGCAAGTGGGGATGCGGTTGCAAGTGCTGTTGAAACAGCCTATGTGCCTCCCGCCCCAGTGCAAACAGAAGCAGTCACCGAGGAAATTGCAGTGCCTGAAGAGGTAGTAATTGAGCCGGTATCTGTACCTTTACCAACTCAGGCTTCAACTCCGTTACCTGAACCTAATCCCGATCCAGTTCCACTTCCTGAAGTTGAAGCTCCTGTAGTTCAGGTTGATGACAGAAAGGAATCAGAAAAAACAGCAGACGCTTTTGCTGGCGCATTCGGAATGATCGAGCCAGATCCAGAACCAGAGGTGGTTCCAGAACCAGAGCCCGAACCAGAGGCAGCTCCTGAGCCTGAGCAGGAATTGGAGCCGGAACCCGAATCAAACTTAGATGATGCATTTGCAGCAGCAGACACCGACCACAGTGGTGGGTTATCTGTTCAAGAAGTAGCTGATGCAACTGGACTCGGTCTTGAAGAAGCAGAGAAGTTGCATTCTGAAGCAGATATTGATGGTGATGGAGAAGTAACTCTTGAAGAATTAAAATCGAATCCTGAAGTCATAGAAAAAATGGCACTTCCTAAACCGGTAAAGCCTATCAGAGCCGGAATTCAGAAGCCTCAAATCCAGCAACCTACACAACAAGAGCAGACCTGGCAACAACAGCAACAACAGCAGCAACAGCAGGCTTGGCAGCAGCAACAGCAGCAACAGCAGCAACAGCAGGCTTGGCAACAACAGCAGCAACAACAACAGCAACAGCAGGCTTGGCAGCAGCAACAGCAGCAACAGCAGCAACAACAGGCTTGGCAACAACAGCAACAACAACCAATGCAACCAACAATTCGCTCAGGTCTTCACTGCAGAGGGTGTAGAATTGGAGTTGACCCCAATTGGCGTT
>JBJLAY010000024.1:0-24095 GCA_045568475.1 Candidatus Poseidoniaceae archaeon
CGGCCTATGAGGAGTGAATGAAACGCAATGCACCTTGCATAACTTCCATCTTTAACGGGGTCGAACCGATATTTTCTCCATCAACATTGATTGCAGTAGGCCTTGGAGTTGAAATTTCTAAAGTTTTGAAACGATGATAGTCAACCATTGGATGGAACACATGCCGACCTTCTTTCTTTAATTGGCCAAAAGCCTTCAATATTTGTCCACGCTTCATTTTCTTGAGGATTCCAATATCCATTACGCCATCATCAAGCGAAGCACCTGGAGCCAGGGGTAGCATCGATCCGCCAGTCTGACTGTTTTGGATTAAGAATAGAGTGAAATCATCTTCTATTGTATTGCCATCAATAGTGAGCGTTGCATTTCGTCGGTTATTGGCCATGATTGCCATCAGTATTCCAACATCATAACGCATAGGTCCCATCCATCTCATTTTTTCAGCTTTGATTGTTGAATCAACACCCAACCCCCATGTGACCAAATTGATACTGTAGCGGGTAAGTTCACCATTTTCATGACCAGGTAAGCCTGCAACCATATCCACCTTTGCCAAATCTAACGCTTGATAATGGCCATTACATATTCTTGTAACAGCATCTTCTGTACTGGTTATTTTTAGATCGTTAGCCATAGAATTTCCAGTACCTGCGGGGATCAAACCAATACGGCATGTCTTTTGGGATTGCATCAATCCTGTAACAACTTCTGATAGACTACCGTCACCCCCAACTACAACAATAATATCTGCCTCATTGGTTGTTAGTTTCGAAGTGAGTTCGATTAATTCCCCTGAATATGAGGACAAATGTGTTTCGACTTTGATAGATCTCTCTTCAAACATTGATTTAGCCAGTGCGGCTATTTTGTTACCCTTCTTTTTGCCCGAATAGGGGTTAATCATCATGTGAATTACCTTTGCAGTATCCCCTTCAACAATATCTTTTGTGAAAACCTTAGCGTAAATTGGTTTGTGTACGCCCTTCTTTTTCTTACTAGTCAAATCCGGTAAGAACTCGAGAACATCAGGCTGCCCGTTGATTTTGGCCATAATCCGCGATGTAGGTTTTCCGAATGAACTCTTCCCTAGTAAACAGGGGCAAGACTCGGCAGAAAGTATGGTGAAGGCGACCGGTCGAAACTATTTTCCATTTCAGAATGAAAAATCACTAAAATCATCATCATCCGAAACCGATGCACGTTTTTCTTTTACTTCTGGTTCTGGTTCAGGTGCAGGTTTTGCAGCACGCTTCTTTACAGCACGTCGCTTGATTGGCTTATCCTTGACAGGAGGGGTTGGTGTTGAACTAGAATGAGAACTTGCCATCGATGCAGAGAAATGTCCTCGTTTAGGGGCTTCAGGTTGACTAGATACTACATTTGTAGAAGGCATAGGGGTATTGTCTACCTTTGCTGGAGCCGAAGTTACCACCGGTTGTGATTCCATCTGTTTTGCCTCACTTGTAACTACTACGGAACCCCCTCCTCCGAATGTTGCAGGACGACCATCATCTTCGTCATCGTTTGAAGATAACACACTGTCCAAACTGAATCCAGAAATTGCGACTTCTTCTTGGCGAGAGGCTTTCTTTGGAGGTGAGTTTGACTTCTGATCTTTCTTAGCACGATCTGCAGCACTTTCTAAACCAGCCTTCTTTGAAGACTTTAGGTCCTTCTTCATCTGAACGGCTTTTGCAAATCCTTCTCTGCCAAGCAATGCTTCAGCAGTTGCTCTTGCGCCTTGTCGAATTATCATGGTTGAAACAATGAAAAGACCAACTCCTCCTCCAATTCCAAATATCAGGAAGAACAGAATAAAAGTCCAACCTCCAAATATGTCTGTATCTCCAAGGGAATATTCATCATCGCTATCCCCATTCATACTGACAACACCTTGCTCAGCACGTATTTTGGTGACAACCATTCCATGACCTTGGTCCTCTAAATCGCATGTATCTGAGGTAGTCGATACGCCATCGGTATCGAGAATATATCCACTCAACTCGATTGGTTGGTGCCAATGCTCGAGTACATTCAGTCCGTCTGCAATATTCTCGGAACCCGGAATAATCCCTATTACTTCCCAATCTTCTTCATTCTCGGAAAGTTTACTTCCAACGGCTTCTGTAGGGTTTACTGGCGAGGACCAATCCTTCAGATTAACTCTGCCTGCACTTCCCTCCTCTACAGCTTCTGCTTCGTTCCACTTCATGGTATGGATGATTACAGCAGCACCCATTGCGGATTCAATGCCATCTAGATCTGGGTGAGAATCGTAAATAGTTGAAGATATCAACATACCAGTGACTTTAGTTTTCGTACCGTTGCATCCAAAAACCACGTTAGAATCGAAACCATCTCCCAAATTTGATTCAATATTGGCTGAGCCATCTTCGATATCAACATTCAATTGTCCGTCACCAGTACCCCATTCTGGGGTTGATGAGTAAACACATCCAGCCATTAACATCGAGAGAACCAGCAGCATTGCCAGTCGCACATGTGGGCGGGCCATGAACTGCCTACGGCACCTTGAGTTGTTGAACCCTTTCATATTAACATAGAAAATTAGACTAAATTAGTTAAGCGCGGAGAGAGAGATTCGAACTCCCGTGTCCAAGGGACAGTGGATTTCAAGTCCACCGCAATACCAGGCTATGCGATCTCCGCTTGTTCTGCCGGTGGGGCCTTTCTTTCAAGAATCTATCTTATGCTATTCTTGTCTTCGACTCGCAATAATCGCTAGACCAAGGCCTGCAGCAACAGTAGCGAACGTGAAACCAGGCAGTCCAGATTCATCATCGTCACTACTAGGATTGTTTGCAGTGTTAGCCGCTCTTTCCACATCCTCAACAAAGTCATCAACATTCCAATCATATCCAAGGAATACGACGATTGGATTCCAATCATCATCAAGAATGAATGTTTGAGTAGAGTGAGATGTAGAAGTTGTAGGTTGATCATCCTCAGTTTCATCAATTAACGGAGACATAAGAGTAGATGCATCTTCACCATCAGCAACCCAAGCGTAATGGTTTGAGTCTTCCATTAGATAAGTTTCAGTGCTTGCATCAGATGTTGACATCCAGTGACTGTATTCTCCCATATCATGCCAGATGTATAGATTGTAATCTGTATCAATATCATTAATCGAAGTTACATAATCCGCTGTAATGACATGATTGATTTTGTTCTGGCCAAGGGTGTGTATTGTATGTTCTATGGCGCTCACCATTTCCATATTGGAATAGGCTCCAGCAAACATATCAGTCTCTCCACCAGGATAAACAACTCCTAACTTGTGAATCATTTGTTCACCTTGTGAGGCAGGTTCAGGAATCATGGAATCCATTGTACTGTTTGGGGCCCAAGCAATGTACATTTGATCATATAGACTATCCATTCCTAAACTACTTTCTTCCCATGAATCGCTTGTCATATTCCAGTAGTGAAGTTGCCACCACCAAGAATAGTCCTCTGGTGCACTTACATTGTCGATAGATGACATATAGTGCCCCCATTGTGAACTAGGAGCATCAAAATCATCTAGTGCGGCCAAGGACATGTGCCATGCGTTAATTTGAGTTAGAACAGATGTATCATTCATTCCGTCAGACTGAACCACTACGAATGAATCGTTACCGATATCAGGAATTGGTATCAGTGAATCGTCAGTAGAGTTTGGTGCAAAAGCCAATTGACCAGTACCTATGGAATCAATCCCCAAACTACTTCCTTCCCATAAGCTAGTTGATTCATTCCATGAGTGTAACTCCCACCACCAAGAATAATCTGACGGAGACTCATCTCCATTTATTCCGGCGATATAATGCCCCCACTGGCCTTCACTTGCGTTAATCGTCCAATTGTTTTGGTATGCAGCAGCAGTCAATTGTTCCCAGCCAGTAGGCTCAACACTATACTCGCTGCTATTTCCATCAGGCATAACTACGGTTACAGTTGAAGCACCATCATTATGATTCATAGCGTGTTCTTCATCGTCGTGTTCGTGGTCATGGGATTCAATTTCTTCAGTGACTACTGAGATTTGGAAGTCCTCCCAAACTTCCTCCATGTCCGAAATATCTCCTGTTAAGTGAGGCCATGTTGCTCCGTAATCGTCAACATATTCCTTTAGGACTTCAGGAGTATCTGTTGCAGGGTCTACCGTAATAGATATGAATTGATAATCAACATCTTCTAGTTGAGATTCTGCTGATTTAAGGTTACTAGTAATGACCGGGCACACATCAACGCATGTTGTGAAAATGAATGCAACTACTGTCACATCAGCATTTCCTTTCTGAAGAGAGTAGTTGTTACCGTCTTGATCAATTAGCACTCTATTCGGAATTGATTCCCTATCTAAGTTGTATCCATTCCAATGAACTCCGTCTCCTCCTGCACTGCTGGATGGAAGCGTCGATACACAAAGCAAAATCACTACAGCAATAGATAGCCAGCGCATAATCTCACCTCAAGAGGGTTATTTATCAATCTATTTTCGATGCCAATTGCGGTACTATTCAGTGACATACGAGTAATCGTAGTTTGGAGTACACCAAGAAGGTAGCGAATCGATTCCATCAGGATTGGAAAGGCCGATACCCCATAGCATCAATGCTACGAATAGTATTGGGAAGAGTGCAGTTCTTGTGTAAATAAACGGATCGCCCTTCAGGTGCATGAAGAATGCAGCAATCCCGTAGCCTTTGATAATTCCAACCACAATTAGAATTCCCCAAACAGCATCTCTAGTAATCTCAATATCAGTTCCTGGAACTGTTTCAAAGAATACTGCTGCTATTTCGAATAATGTGAAGAACATTAGGATTAGGAAGTTTACGTAGTAAACATCTTTCCCGATCATATCAGCCATTTTCTGGAAGAGTCCTGCAATTGGTCCGGTATACTTGTGTTCGCCCATAATATCGCCTCAGTATAGATAGAATGCTGGGAAGATGGCAACCCACGCCAAATCCACGAAGTGCCAGTACAATCCGAAGTATTCGATTCCTTGGCCGTTTTCTTCATCATAGCCGACAGTATCGGCCTTGAATACCATGAATAGCATAACTAGCAATCCAATGAATACGTGAAGACCGTGTGCACCCGTTGCGACATAGAATATCGAACCAGCTTGACTATCGATTGTGAATCCTTCAGCAATCAAGTGACTCCATTCAATCAACTTCAGTACGATGAACAGCGAACCAAGTGCTACAGTGATCAGTAGGTAGTTACGGACAGCCTGCTTCCTCGTAGGGAATAAGCGTGCCATGAGTGCGTTCTTTGAAGGCTCCCAGTTAACATCCTT
Source organism: Candidatus Poseidoniaceae archaeon (assembly GCA_045568475.1). Lineage (GTDB taxonomy): Archaea > Thermoplasmatota > Poseidoniia > Poseidoniales > Poseidoniaceae > MGIIa-K1. The sequence goes on from JBJLAY010000024.1 coordinate 5,318, forward strand.
AGCAGTCTTTAGTGCAAGAACAATGGTGTATGAAGAGATAATCAGTGCAAATGTGTTGATTCCACCAGGAAGCAATGTCCAGAAGTCTCCAGTACCTGTTGCTCCACCGGGTCTAAGGTAATCTGATGCAGTGTATGTGTCTACGACATCACACTTCCCCGCGTTAACAGCCCATTGTGTACACCATTCAGTTCTCATTCTGAGATAAGAAGAGAAGAATGATGCGAAAACCATCATTTCGGAGATTAGGAAAATCCACATTCCTGCCTTGCGTATGTCTTGTCCCTTGAAAGGGTCTGATGTAGCTATTTGTTCCGGGAAACCTTTCAGGTCTTCATTCCACCAGTTACCAATTCCAATTATTGTAATGACAGTACCTATTGCAGATAGCATGAATCCAGACATATCTGGGTCGTAATCCAGTCCCAACCAAGCCTTACATGTTGTAACAAACCCTGGGAATCCCATCATGAAAAGTAGGATACCGCTGGCCATCAAAATTGGTGAAGCCGAACCATGGTGCTCTTCATGGTCGTCACCGTGGTCATCGTGATGTTCTTCTTCAGGTTGAATACTGTTGAAGAATCCTGCAATTCCGTAGAATGCAGCGTATGTGATGAACATTATCATTATCGTTTTACCAGCCGTACTCCATGTAAGGTAAGACAGGTGAGCATCGATGTCAGCATGGTGAGCATCGTCCCATTTGTCACTTGCAGCCTCTCTTTCTTCAAGAGTCCCTGTCTCATTAGCAGTGTCCCACTCGGCTTCGACTTCTTCTAATTCATGATGGGCATCTTCCCAATCATGGTGCTTTACAGATCCGACACCTTCGGCTAGCACCGCATAAGCTGCGATACCTGCAAAGAGAAGACCTACCGAGATTAGGACAGTCTTCATCCAAATATCATTCTTGACATCGTGTAGACTTCCGCTCATTTTTTCGCCTCCTTGTTCCATAGATTACTAATCGTCCGGAATGGTCTACGTAACAGTGATTCGAATTTCGTTTCATGGTGCTCTGCACCTTCATTTGCATCATACTGAATTGGTTCAACAGCGAATGATGGAGTAGGTGGAGGTGAAGTAACAGCCCATTCAAGAGACCATCCTCCCCACGGGTCCTTTCCTACCTTTTCGCCTTTCTTGACTGAACGGACAAGATTCCACACAAGTATCAGTTGTGACAGACCAAATATAATTGCGAAAGTAGAGATTGCCATATTCAATTCAGCAAATCCAGAGTCAGCAGCATATGTGTGAGTCCTTCTTGGCATTCCCATAATTCCTACAGCGTGCATTGGCCAGAAAGCGGCATTGTATGAACAGAAAGCAATAATGAAGTGCCATAGTCCTAACTTCTCATCCATTTTACGACCTATCACCTTAGGGAACCAGTAGTAGATACCCGAGAACAAGGCGAAGATGATTCCTCCGATGAATACATAGTGGAAGTGAGCCACTACGAAGTATCCATCATGGAACTGGGTGTCAAGTCCAGCAACAGGGAAGAACATTCCAGACAGCCCACCTAGTGTGAATGTAATCAGGAATCCTAGAGACCAAAGCGTATGAGTCTTGAACACCAAACTTCCTCCCCAAAGAGTAGCGAGCCAATTGAAAATTTTCACACCAGTAGGAATTGCAACTGCCATTGTAGTGATCATGAATGCTGCACGCCATGCAGGACTCATTCCACTGGTTAGCATGTGGTGACCCCAAACAATGAACCCGACCACTCCGATACCGACCATTGCATAAACCATTGAACGGTAGCCGAAAATCGACCGTCTTGCACTTGTAGCAAGAACTTCTGATACTATTCCGAATGCTGGAACTACAACCACGTATACTTCAGGGTGCCCGAAGAACCAGAATAGGTGCTGGAACAGCAGTGGGTCTCCACCTGCGGTGAAGAAAGTCGTACCTATTGTCGAATCGAATAACAAGAAGAATACGCCGATAACGAAAGCTGGCAGACTCACATACAGCATGAATACGCTGATTAGAACCGACCATGTGAATAGAGGCATTCTCATCCAACCTACTCCCTTAGCACGCATGGTGAAGGTTGTAGTAACGAAGTTCACTCCAGACAATGTAGAGGATGCACCAAGTAATGCGATTCCAGATATGAAGGCAATCGTACCAGAGTTTGGACCTCCTGCCTGTCCTGTAAGGCTAGAGTAAGGCGGGTACATTACCCAAGTAATGTCGGCAGCTTCTCCACTCCATACTCCTGTAAAGATTAGAGGCGCAGCAGCAACAATTATCCAGAATCCTAGAGCGTTGATTCTAGGGAATGCTAAGTCTTTAGCACCAATCTGTAGAGGTAGTATGTAGTTCATGAAACCAGCAATCATAGGCATCGCTGCCAAGAAAATCATTGTAGTTCCGTGGAGGGTGAAGAAGGAGTTGTACTCCGCTTGTGTAAGGAAATCATTCTCCGGTAGTGCTAGCTGTATACGGAATAGTAGTGCTAGCAATCCTCCTACCAAGAAGAAGAAGAACCCGTATAGGAAGTAAAGAATTCCGACCATCTTGTGATCAGTAGTGGTTAGCCACGGCTTTAGGTATGCCCAGAAACTTCCAATCGAGAATGTATCAGGATTACGTGTGTAGAATACCCACATACTTCCAACAAGGATTAATCCGAGTGCAAGGCCTATTGCAGTCATCAAAATTGTTAGTGCAGCGGCACTAGGGGCTGTTGGATTCGCATTTAATCCGAGGACAGTGACATCTTTCTGATTCCAGTCGTCGTCATTTGTAGCGGCACTATCACCATTTACGGCGTTACCATAGATTGTGAATTCAACAATTGCTGTATCATCAGCAGGGGCGGTCCACTTGAAATCCCAAGTCCTTCGATTGTTAATTTCCAGGGTGTGAGTTAGTCCACCATCCATTTCCGCTGCCATGTTTCCATCAACATCGGGAACAGATTCCAAAACTCCTCCGCCGGTTGAAATTATCCTAAACCCTCCATTTTGGTCAGGGTTTGTTGCAGGCACCTTGTCGTTAGAAATAGTTAGAGTGAACAAATATTCTTCTGACGCGTTGAATACCTCAGGCAAACCCTCTACAGTAATTACAGTGTCAGCAGTCATTCCACCGTGACAAGAACATCCGCCATCACCGCCTTTGCCAATTCCATTTTGGCGGGCTTCGAAAGTAGTAGTTGATGCTAAAGCAACCAAGAGTATGGCAAGAATTGCAACGGTTCTACCCTTCATTCTCTCAACTCCTTATTATCGAAGTAAACTCCGAAATCCGCGTCACAGGTTTTACCTTCAGCGGCAACAACCTCTACTTCTCCATACATCAGAGAATGCTCCTTTCCACAGTATTCTGCGCATCGGATTGGGAATGTACCTGCTTCGTTTGGCTGAACATACATCCAAGTTCCACCCTCGAGCCCAGGGACTGCATCTTCTTTCATTCCCCATTCCTGGAGCCAGAATGCGTGCTGAACACCTTGGTATGTACTGGTTGCATCGAAGTTAGCTTCCCTTTCAGGATTCATGCTGTGTATGTTGAACAAGACGTTGGTATCACAGGGGATGATTAGGTCTCCGCTCATCTTGTGTTCTACCGGAATGTGTTGCCAGCGATGAACTACATTTCCATCAGCATCCAATATGTCCACGCTTTGGAATATTAATTCGTTGAATAAGATATCTAGTGTCGTGTTATTTGCCAAATCGAGGTTTGCTGAGTTTACACCATATGTTACGGCGGCTGTTGCTGCGCCTTGGCCAGCATCGATAGTAAGCCCCGAAGTGATATTCCAAGTGACATCGTGACCAGTATCCATGTCCTCCCATGTTAGAGCGTCTTGGTAATAGAAGTCCCAGTACCATTGAAGGCCATTGACTTCAACTGTGAAAGAATCATCGTCGTTCTGGAGGTTTGCAACTTCTCCCCAAACGATGTTCATTGAGCCGAAAGCGAGTATAGTTACCCACACAACTAGAATTGTTGGACCAAAGAACCATGCGAATTCAAGATCGAAGTTGTGGCGTTCTTTCGGGAATGTGCCAACCTTGATTTCTTCTTTACCTACAGGTTCGATGCCATCTCTGTATCGCAATATGGCGATTAACAGCCATGCAAATGTGAACAGTCCAACTAAAATAGACCAGAAAAGAAATTTATCATACAGAATATTGAACACTGTATGCTCATCCGGCCACAACTCACGCGAAGCGCCCATGCTTTGACCGGTTAGACGGGTGTATTAAGCGCTTGCGCATTGCTGGCTTCTCCCGTAGGGAGGTTTGTTGATGTGCTGTCTCCTCATCGGTTAATTTGTGAGGCTCTCATCTTGTGTCCAAACCACCCTCGACGGTGCTGTTTTACTCGAGATCGAAGTTCAACCGGGTTCTAGTCGGCAAGGGATTGTTGGCTTCAATGATTGGAGGGGGCGAATCCAGGTTGCAGTAAAAGCGGATGCTCAGAAAGGTAAAGCCAACCATGCGGTATGCAATGTGCTGAAGAAAATTTTTTCTTCCAATGTAACAGTTGTATCAGGGCATACAACGAGGCAAAAAAAAGTCAGCATTGAGGGGCTATCTTCTGACCAAATAGTTACGGTTTTGGAGGGATTAATTGAATCGTGAACAACGATACGCGCTCGCCCATAGAGCGCTGGAGTCCTGTATCGAAGAGAATGCGGAAGGTACAGTAATTCTAGTGGAAGGCCAAAGAGATGAAGCTGCATTGAGAGAGTTAGGTTTCACTGGGCCAATCGAGAAATTAAATCGTGGCTGGCCAATAGATCGTGTAGTTGTTTACATCACCGAAGAATACGGTTCTTGTATAGTGCTAATGGATTGGGATAGAACTGGAGGTAGATTGCAAAAAAGACTGATGGATTCCATGACCAGTCTTGACATTAAACCTTCAGATGAATGCCGTAGGGCGCTTTCGAAAGCCATGAAACCAGACACAATGTGTGTTGAAGATTTACCATCATTCCTCAGGGAGCCTGACGCCTGATTCTTTTACGGTATTCAACACTACATGAGTGTAAGAGCGAGTAATTCCATCAAGAGTAAAAACAGTCTTGGTGAGATCATCTAAATCTTCTCTGTCCTTAACACGAGCTAGGACCATCGAATCCCAATCTCCTGTAACATCGTATACGCTGAAAACCCTTGAATCTGAAGAGATGTGCTTCTGGACATCCATAATTTTGCCTTTTTCAATACAAAGCCCGGCCATAACAGTCATGCTCCAGCCTACTGATTCTGCGCTCAAAATCGGGGCATAACCTAGAATAGTCCCTCCTTCTTCCAATTTTTTTAATCGGTTGGTGATAGTTCCTTGGGCTACGCCAACAATCTGTGCTAACTGTCTTTGCGAAAGTCTAGCGTCTTCGCAAAGAGCCTCAACTATCGCACGGTCGGTAGAGTCTAGAACCATATTTGCAAACGAAGGGTAGACAGTTTTCAATCATTCGTCCGTTGCTCGGGTAGGTTTAGATCGAGTATCCAATCTCCAAGCTCCTCTACTTTGACACAAAGTTGTAGGGAAAACTCTCCCTCTCCACTAACTCTCAATGTCCCGCTGTGGGTCAGATTAGGAGCAACAGTCTCTTTCTTAATACGTCCATTAGCCTTCCATCCATCACCCATCATCAGTTCACCAATTTCGATAGAATTACCAGTTACTATTCGGTATTCAAGAACCCCCTTCTCTGATGTCCAAGAACCTTCTAAACGCGGTAATCCGATTTCCCGCTTCCTTTCAGCCATCACAACAAATCCAATACAGAATATTAATCCAATAAGCATCAACAAAGGAGTTAATGATGCGCCCTTGTCAACGGATTGCCAAGAAGTTGGCATTTTAGCCCTCTGTATTGACAAGACGCGATTAGAAGTATCATTTTCAAAACCTCCAATCATTACTAGTAAGATTTCGTAGTCATTTGCATGACTAGCGTCACCGAGAATAATCCCTGCACCATCCAAATGGTCTCTTGTGATTGTTTCATTCCATGCGTTTGTAGTATTGTTAGTGAAATAGAATGTTGAAGAGGGTGCCCAGTCTCTCACTAAATTGTGAACAACTCTTCCTTTGGCATCAATAGCCTCCGATTCAATTATGAAAACGTGCATTTGCGTAGCCGCATTCAATACCTGAGGATTTGTCCAAGTTGCAGTAATGTTGAGAAGTTCAACTTCAGTTGAACCAATTAGTTGAACATTCCACTCAATTTCAACTTCATTGGTTCTAACCTCTGGCCCGATATCCGAGATATTCTCCGGGTATCCGTCAATCGCTACAACAGGAGTCTGATTGAATGCATGATACATCATTCTAGCATCCGCATCATCGTCTGGAAGTCCACCATCTTCTTCATCTGCGCCAGTTCTCCAGTGTAGTAGAGTGATTTCGCCGTCTCTGTCCATTTCAACAAATTCTTCTAACTGTTCTTCATCACCAGCACCATGGAACCATTCGACTAGAATAGGGGCATCGGATTGGCTTTCATAGTGTCCTTCGGAATAAATCGAAAGATCAGAAATTGCGGTTGCAAGCGGTAAGAATAGTAGCGCCACAAAAAACGCGAAAGCCCTCATTCCTCTTCCTCCTCAATTCCAAGTTTAAGTCGAAGAATATCTTGTTCTTTTTGATCGATCATCAAAGAGACTCTTGCTGCAACCCATACTGGTAACAAGTATTCTCCGCACCTAAGAATGGCCGAACCTTTCTCCACGGCAGCGGGGAAGTCTTCACAGAGTGGTGCGCGACCTTTGAGCATTGAAATCATAGTTTCATGGTCAATATCAATCAGGCCCTTAGTAATGTGTGGGCGGAGTAATTCCAGCGCCTCTTGTCGAGTTCTCCAGACGCCTTTGTTGTCTGTGAAACAAGGCTGTCCAACATGAATAACTCGTAATGGATGAAAGGTATCTCCTGGCCAAAAGTCCCCTTTTTTGTTCACGACCTTTGGCTTGTAAAGACTCTCAAATGCAACATTGTTTGATAGATTCACCCTTCTGCCACGATGCCACCAAGTGAATTTCGATTCATCAATCCCCCATTTGTCACATATTCGAGATACAATTTCAGGATTAGCAATTTCAGTAGAATGTTTGTTCTTGTTTTGGCGAGGTAATTCTTTGGGTTCTCGATTCAACTCTCGTTTCAAGATCATTGAGCGTGCAATGCCTTCAGGAGTTCTTTCGGCCACATGCTCAAACAAGGCAACATAGAAACCTCCAGTGTTGTTGTCATGCTGATGGACTCTGATAGTTGAAGACAAATCGGGAGACTCAAGTCCTCTTTGGTTTGGGTTTAACATTACTTCAGATAGGCCAGGAAGTTTGGGAATCTGACCCTCCCACTCTACAACTCCTGACATCTCATCCAAGATAGGCCAATCATTGATGCCTTCGTGGCAGATTAAACCTGGAAACAATCTTTCAGAATCGATATTGACAAGTTCTAGCCATGGGCATTTTTGTAGTATTTCGCATACGACTGCTTCATTTTCAATCGGGTCAAGTGAACATGTAGAGTAAACCATTCTACCGCCCGGGCGTAACAATTGTGCAGCGCGGTGGGCTATGTCTACCTGAAGTTTGAACAAACTTCTTCCAACCTTCGGAGTCCATGAGCGCCACAATTCTCGGTTTTTCCGTGTTGTGGCGGTGCCACTACAAGGTGCGTCTACAACGATTCCATCCACTCCAGGCTCTGGCATTCTTCCGATATGCCTTCCATCATGTTGCATGATTAGCATATTTTCAATACCGAGTCGCCCACGATTTGTCACCAATAAATTCAATCTCCCTGAAGATGGCTCATTAGCTAAAACCAGCCCATTAGGAACAGCCTCCGCGAGTTGAGTGGCTTTAGAACCCGGGGCGGCACAAGTGTCCATTATCAGAGTTCCATCTTTAGGTTCAAGAACTACTGGTGGCAGCATTGAGACAGCTTCTTGCCTTGTAATTCTACCAGTTTCGTGAAGCAGCATCAGGATCTTCTTCGCATCGTCATCAGGGTAACCTCCCTTTGGAAAAGGCATACTCCATGACTCAGTTGTAACTAACCAAGGTATACGTACTCCGCCAATCGACTCCAGCATTTTCCTAGTCCACTCCATATCATGCCTTCTTGGAGTTAGGCGCATTGTTATTGGAAGTGGAGATGATGCCACGGGCAACCAATCATCGATATTGATGCCTAGAATCTTGGCCAAACCTGTCAACGGAGTTTCAGCCAACTCTTCGTGTAGGTCTTCGCCGGCTGCTCGCACCATGCTCATGGGTCAGGTATCTCACTCTTGTTGCTTGTGCAAGTCTAATGGCTCAGTTGTGTGTAGGAGGGGTATGGCAGAATCCTTGGTGACCCTCGCATTTCTCTCTGCCTTGGCTATGCTAATCTCTCCTTTATTTGAGAAAGGTAAGTGGTTAGCAAGCGTTACTGCGGGCTGTTGTGCTCTATCTTATGTTCTACTACCGTTTGATTCAATACAGCAATCAGGAGGGTCCTCTCTAGTGATAATTTCCTGTATGTGCGGCCTAATTCAATACCACATCTACAATGGTGTTGCTAGAAAATACCTCAATGGCATGGGAGGATGTATTACACTACTCATTCTACTAGCAATGTATCCGGAAGGAGGCATCTTTGAAACAGTAAATGATTACTCTACACTTTCTAACCTGCAAGAAATCTTGAAATCGGCAATTATTGGATTTCTATTAGGTCAACTATTGACCAATTCATTATCATTTGATAATAAAATTAGTATGTTCATGATTGTTACAATCATCATATTACAATTAGGTGCAGGTATTTTTGATGGCGAAGTACTGTCAGTAATTATTTCCGCAGCCATACTAATCGGGTTTATGCCATTCTTTGAAAACAAAATAAACAAGAAAATCGGAACTGGACAGGGTCGTTCAGTCGCATTGGGCGTTTCTACATTAATTGGTATTATTTTCATATTCTGTTTGACCTATGTTTCAATTTCAGGGGTTGAGAGAATTGGAAACGGAGATGGAGCGATAGCTGTCTCATTATGGTTGACCTCGGGCGTAACATTGTTCGGTCTATTGGGCATGCTGTTGCCATTGTTAGGCTTCGATAATCATCCGCGACCAGAAGCATGGGGATGGCGTATTGGTATAGCGATAAGTCCGATGTTGATCACTATACAAACAGATTTAGCTACCCATGTTCTACTAGGTGTTGCACTTGCATTGCTAGTTTCAATAAGTTCACCTTTGGTGTTGGAAAAGAAGTCAGCAAAACCGGTTTGAATATTGGGATGTCCCCCCAACTCTTATGAATGGATCAAATCCGATGATGGTTTGGAGAATTAAGGTTCTCCAAGGGATGGGGATCCTGATGGGAAGAGCATTTAGAGAAGGCGTAAGCCAAAACAGGAAGGTTACAATGAGGGCCAAAGCAAGGTCCTGGAAGCCGCTAGCAGATTTACAAGGCCTTAGTGGCAGAACAAAAACGATTGGTAGCGACATGGGTCCATTGGTCGAAGTCCCAGCAATGGTTAGAATTGAAAATGAAAAATGGATATTTGAAAGAATTAGTCAAGAGACTCTAACCCATCTTTCGCACAGGTTAGTTATTCACGAATCCGAAGGCCCAAGAACACTTGGGGCAACTATGGATCTAGATACTGCAATGCAGGTAGCACAAGGAATGGCTAGAACTGAAGGCTCAGTTGTTTTGATTGAACCACTTAGGTGATTCAGAACATATCCATTATCCAGGATATAACGCCCTCATTTATGAGGTAGATGAAACCTGAAAGCCCGATACAGGCCAGGTATATCTGTCTTGGACTGATTTTCCAAGCGTCTTCCGATTCCTCATCGAAGTATCGAATTAGACCTGCAGCTTGCTGAATACCGCCGCCGTCTTTCTTTGCCATGTCATCGCCGAGAATGATTTCCTTTATCAACGCGACGCGCGGGCATCATTCCTCTTCTGAGGATAAATCAACAAAAGGAATCTCTTCTTCCTCGATCTTCAAAGTGATACCATCCGGGTGAACTTCTTCAACTTCGATATCAATAGATTCAGCTTCGATTCGTGCTAGTGCACGCAGTACTGCGGGCGCATTATCATCAGCCAAAGCATTTCTTGCCATCTCGATATCTTCGGAATCACCCTTAGCGAGTAAAGTTGTTTCAATCAATTCATTCAGGTCAGTTCTGGCTCTACTGATATGTCCTAGCCAGAACTCAGTGTTCTCATCACTATTTGCAACTTTGGAATTAAAGCGACCTCTCCAAGAAAACTCCCATGGTTTATGTGGCAATGCTGCTACAAGGTCGAAAACAACCCTTGCTCTTTCTTCTAGGGGCCCTTCCAGAGTAATCGTGTTTGCATAGCACCTAGTCAATAATCCAAATCCCCAATATGAGAAGCTTTTGACATTCATCACAACATCGCCGGAACGACTAGTAAATTCCCAACTTTGTTCATCAAAACCTGGTTTTTGAACCATGGTGGGTGTGGAATTGCCTTGCATTATTTTGAGTAAGGTCTGCGCTACATCTCCAAGGTAAACAGTTGAGATATTGGCTGGGTGTGCTTTAGGTCTAAGATATCCCTCGATATCGTATCCGTGCGTTGGCCCTGCATTGCGAACCTGAGCATGCAGGGTAGAGATCATAGGGTCCATTTCGGCCTGCATGGAATAACGTAGAATGCGTTCTACCCTTCAATAATCCGCTTAATTGAGAGAAGGGTTATGACCGACCGTCTCTTTGGCTGAAGCAGGTGAAGATATGGCCGCTAAGCCCAAAAAGGACCCACTCGCTGCATTAATGGCATTACCTGGTGTTGGAAAAGCAACAGCAAAGAAACTCAGTGATGCCGGAATAAAATCATCTGCAGGAATATTGAAGGCAGGACAAAAAGGATTGGTTAAAGCCGGACTGAGTGCAATGATTTCGAAAAAATTGATTGCTGCAGTGGCAAAGAAAGGAAAAGCAAAGAAACCTGCCGCAAAGAAACCTGCCGCAAAGAAAACTTCTGCTAAGAAAACTGCAACAAAAGCAGTTTCAAAAGCCAAATCATCTGCTAAAAAGGCAGCCACCAAAGCCAAATCATCTGCTAAAAAGGCAGCCACCAAAGCAAAAGGTGCCGCTAAGAATGCCGCTTCAAAAGCAACAGCATCCGGCAGAAAGGTTGCTGAAAAAACAGTCAAATCTGATGGTGGAAATAAAGTCAAATCCACTAAGTCCACAGATGGCAGGAAAGGAAAGACACTCAATATTCCTCGTAGTCTGAAAGATATGCCTTGGTTCAAGAAGAAGTAAACTATTCGACCGCTATATTGTAAGACTTCCAGCGATGGAGTCGTGATATGCCAAGGCGCAAGTATGGGAAATTGCGCAAAACAGTTGAACTCCCTGTGAAGTCAAATTGTTCTCGTTGCCGTAGCGGTAAGCACTGTCCAATCGAAGGCCATGATGGCTATCTAGTAATCAGTAATCGAGAGTGGACTGGCCCTTCTAAAGTCAAAAAGCGCAAGAAAGCGAAGTCATAATTCAGTTTCTTCGATTTCAACAGTTTGCGCCCTCTTGTATATTTCGCGCAAAGTTTGGTCACTGATTTCGAGATATACTCTTGTTGTTGCAATACTAGCATGGCCCAATAATCGTTGAATACTCACTAAATCCGCACCTCTTTCTAGCAAGCCAGTAGCAAAATTATGTCTCAGTACGTGCGGCGTCAACCGTCCCCTCGGTATACCTGCATCATCTGCTAAACGATCCATCAATCTTTGAACAGTTCTGGATTGGAAAACACTTCCTGCCTTAGTTACTAGCAACTGATCGCCGGAAGGGTTTCTAGATTCTCTCAAAGGAAGCCATGCTAAAATACGGGCAACAGTAGATTGTGTGAACAATACTAGGCGGTCTTTTCCACCTTTACCATCGCGCACCATTGCAGAGTGATCTTGTAAATCAATATCTGAAATATTCAAATCACACAATTCACTAACTCTCAGGCCAGTGTCTAGAATCATGGTTACTGCCAGATTAGCCACAGGGTCTTCGCTACATGCCGCAGCCTCTTTCACAAGCGATAACTCTCGGCTTGTGAGTGTTCTTGGTAATTTTTTACCACTCTTTGGTCGTATCAAATGCTCCGGCCATTTCTGACCTAACCAATTCATCATGTGATTAGCAGCTGCAAGCCTCGCTTTTACAGTCGAGGGCGACTTGTCAATCATCGATTGAACCCATAGGTCTAATCTTCCATTGAATGGTTCTATTCTTTCCAAGAGTTGTTCAACATTCATCGAATCTCTCTCAAATTCAGTAATGATATCTTCTCCAGGTAATGGAGTTTCAATTAGGTGTCTAAGTCCAATCATGTAGGACTTTTGTGTATTAACCGATTTCCCTTCAGTCTTGAGTTGTGTAGTATAGGTGTTGAGCCAGGGGAGGTGTCCTCTGTGGACAAGACGCGGCGGTAGCACCGGCCCCTCTGTGTACAGACGTTGCTGTACAGCCTTGCGTTTTGCCTTGTATGGCTCTGTTCTCATTGGCGTCACCGCCTAATCTGCCGAAGCAAATCGTGCATCCCGTGTCCCGAAGGACATAGGCAAATTGAGGGTTCCATGATATGAAGCCTTCGCGCGAAACCCCTCTTTCTAACCAACAAAAAGCACGAACATACAGTTTTCAGACGAATCTAAGCCAAAAAATACTGCAACCTGATATCTAGTACTTCGTAGGCCATAAAAATATATACTCAAGCAAAGAATCATAATGCATGAGGAATATTATATGCTGGCTGATTGTTTCGATACTTGCTTTACAAGTTTCAATATCTGGAATTGAAATGACAAGTGATGATAACTCTGAGTTAAATCAAAGCAATGAAGAAGTTACGAACTTTGCAGGTAGGCAAAGCAATGGGATGAGCGGAAATGTTACTGTTGAATCAGATTGTAACTTAACAAATTGGCCTAACTCGGCAGACGGCCTAGGCGGTCCTGTTTGGCAGAATGGTAGCACTTATACACTAAATTCAATTGTAGAGTGGCCTGCTAATTCTGGACATTTTTATCAAACAAATATGAATAACACAATCTCTGATATAAGCCATGATGATTGGTTGGGGCCATGCACTTGTGCTGAAGTCGGTGAAGCTGGCGGTGTAGTTTGGGACTCAACCATGAACTATAATCCATGGCAAATCGTCGATCACAATGGAGATTGGTGGATTGCACAGGATGCTGGAACCATGGCTGGAGATGAACCAGTTGTAGGCAGTGACCTTTGGGTTTTGTGTACATCTGAAGATTCAACACCTTGCGATGAATTGATTGGAATGAATACTACTCCGTGGGATAGTACAATGCTAGTTAGCGAAGGAGACATTTACGAGTATCCAGCAAATTCTAGCAATTTCTACATGGTCGCTCCTTTCATCAATAATCAAACAGTAGGGGAGCCAGGTGTCGATTTTGATGCTTGGGATGAAGAGTATTGTAGTTGTAAAGATATTTGGCATGATAGCGGACAACCGGTTTGGGACTCTAGTGTAAACTACCTTCAAAACGCAGTCGTCGAATGGCCTGCAGGTTCCAGTATCCTGTACATTTCATTCGATCATGGTACTGGAATTGAACCAGAAAGCGCTGATGACTTCATGTGGAGACTTTGTGGTGAACAACAACCAAGCGGTAACCCTTGTGAAGAATTCGACGGCCACGGAGGATTTGCGTGGGATAGCACAATGACGGTCTCAGCTGGAGAAGTTTACGAGTACCCTGATGAATCTGGTATGTTTTACATGGTTTCTCAAGGAATAAGCAACCAAATGGTTGGCGCACCGGGTGTCGATTTGAATGCATGGTCTGAAAAGTACTGTACTTGTAAAGAAATTTGGGACGCAAAGGGACAACCTGTATGGGATGCTAATTCAGTATATGCAATCGGAGTTCTGCTTGAACACCCATCCGGTTCAGGAGACATATGGATTGCAATTGCACCATCGACCACTGCTGGTGTTGAGCCAGGAGAGCCTTGGGCAGACGGTAATGAATGGGAACTATGCGGTCCTGAAGATAATACTACTGGTGGGCCATGTGCTGACCTAGATGTTCCTGTTTGGGACAATACAACTGCACCAGTTGTAGGTGACATTTACGAATATCCTGCAAATTCCGATTCATTTTACGAGATTATATTCATTCATGATGATCCAAATGGTGGACCTGGTTACATTAATTTCCCTGAGGAAACGAATTCTGATGAATTCTGGAAGCCTTACGACTGCCCTTGTAACGAAACATGGGTGGCAAACGGACAACCTGTATGGGATTCTTCCGTGATATACTCACCAAACTCTGTAGTTGAATGGCCTGCGGGCTCGATGATGCTGTACATAGCATCACCTGCCCCAGGGCCTGGCGATGAACCAGGTGTAGATCCTGAATGGGAACTTTGCAGTTCCTCAGACGAACCATCTGGTGGGCCATGTGCTGACCTAGATGTTCCTGTTTGGGACAATACAACTGCACCAGTTGTAGGTGACATTTACGAATATCCTGCCAATTCTGAAGAGTACTGGGAAATTATCTTTGACCACGATGGTAGCATAAGCGAACCTGGAAGCAACGGAGCCGAGGAATTTTGGGTACCTGTTGATTGTCCATGTAAAGAAACATGGGTTGCTAATGGCCAACCTGTTTGGGTTGCGGGCACTGCTTACCCTGGAAACTACGTTGTTGAACATCCAGCAGGTTCTGGTAATTTGTACATCCCTCTCGAACCAAGTGGTGTTTCAATAGGTGGAGGAGAGCCTGGTGTTGACATGCATTGGGTTCTGTGCGATGGTGAAGAACCAAGTCAAGGTCCTTGTGATGATTTCGATTACCCTGTTTGGAATCTAACAACTGTTGCATCTATAGGTGACATTTACGAATACCCTGCAAATTCAGATAATTATTACCAAGTCACATACACTGATCCCGCAGGCGTGATTACAACACCTCCTGGCGAAGATCAAGATTATGAATTTTGGACACCATATTCCTGCCCATGTAAGGACACATGGGTTGCAAATGGCCAACCTGTATGGGATAGTACAATTACAAATTACGCTGGAAATTATGTTGTAGAATGGCCAGCAGGATCTGGTGCATTGTACCTTGCTGAAGGGGGAGGACTAACAGGATCTGTAGAGCCAGGAACGGATGGCCATTGGATCCCTTGTGAAGGAAACCCTGAGGCTGAAGCAGAAGCTGAAGATGAAGAGGAAGAAGACGATTCAATTCCGAGTATCGGCGTTGCACTTACCTTGGTAGGTATTTTGTCTGCTGCAGGATTCATTTCTCGTTCAAAGAAACAATGAGTGTAGATATTAATTCCTAAGACAAGGAATTACTGTCTGTGGTTGTCGAAACCATATCTGCTTAACTTCCCTGGTAGGGATTTTAGCTATATTTGATGGAATTTATTGTTAGTTTTTGTTGCCTTAAGTTCTTTAAACGATTGATTTTTGGCCAAGGCATGGACAAAGCGATAGCCATATGCTTGACTGCACTACTACTTCTTTCGGGATGTTTGGATGCCAGTGACGATGACGATTTAGTAAGTATAATCGGTTGTGATGATGAAAACTCATTAACATACAACGAAAATGCTACTGAATCAAATGAAGAACTCTGTGCTTCAGAAGACCTAATCGAAAGTGCAATTGTTGATTTCATCAACATGATGGATGAAGGAATAGACTATGATGAAGTGTATACAACAATGGGATACACAATGGAAGTCTCGAACGGTGAGGAGAGCCACTCGTCATATTGGAATTACATGGAAACAGTAGTGATTTCTCCAAACACACTTCTTGATGGACCAGGGGGATTCAAGGTTACATCCGAATCAACCGACACCACGGGCACATCCATTGAAGAATTTATTTTCAGCGGCAATGAGCTTCAATACACAGTTATCAATGACGGAGAATCAATGCAAGTTCGTATGAAGCACACAGGTACTCATGAAGATGCAATGGAAATGATTTTTTCAGATGATGAAGAAGACAGAGAAGATGGGATGGTATGCTACGACATGTCAACTCATACCAATGACTATTCTATCGATAACCAAGAAGACTGCGAAGATGCAGGCCATATATGGACTGAAGACACCGGTCACTCAGATGATACAGAGGGGCGCCAAACAACTCAGATTACATCGCTTGAAATAACTCAAGAAGGCGATATAGTAACTATTGCTATTACAGGCGATTTCTCTGATGATCCGGCAACAGCGCCTTACTATACCATGATGCTAATAAAGAACGGAAACGACCCTGAATACGCACTTACCAATATTCAAGAAGAAGACAATTACAACAGCTGGGACTATCTTGAAGCAGGTTATGCTGAAATCAACATACCTACCGATTGGCTATTGGGTGGTAATTATTTCGATGTAGTATTCTCAGTTTGGCTTGAAAGCCAATCTAGTGATTCAGCGGTTTCCTCTCAATTCACATTCTATGTGCCAGAATCGGATGACAATTCAGATGATGGCGATGCTGAAATGGTATGCTATGATATCGGTTCACACACAGTTTTGTCTGATATCGACAATGCAGCGGATTGTGAAGATGGCGACTACATGTGGGTTGAGGCAGACAGTGGCCCAGATGACCATAGCGACGATGACCATGGTGACGATGACCGAATGGATATGGGAGATGACGGCGAAGACCCAGAATCAAGTGATTACACAGATTATTACAACCCATTGACAGCTACATTCACAGGGTTCGAGAAAACAGAATCAGGAATGACATTCAGTGGATTACTAAATGTCGAGGATGCACCATTCGGCCTTCTAGAAGTCTACACATTAGACGATTTCACTGTAACCGGATTCGCTTTGATTGATGTTGAAGATTCTTCAAATTGGGCCAAGTTTATGCTGATTTACGATGGAAGCACTTCGGTTGATCAGACTCTTGCTTTAGAGGCCCTACCTTTCGTATTAATGGATATAGATATGTCTGACGAAGAACGCGATGAAGATGAAGACCACGACGGCCATGACCATGATGATGGTGACCATGATGAGGGAGGCTACTGTCATGACACAACAACTCACGAGAATTACTACAATGTGGATGAAGCCAACTGCGAAGATGCAGGCCACGTTTGGATAGAGGATGACCACGACGATGGACACGACGATGGACACGATGATGGACATGGCGATGACGAGATTGCAATGTACATGTGTGTTAACTTCGTAGACGAATCAGTTTTGGATTCTACTGCAAACTTTTCATCAGTCTTTAACAACTCTAACTTAGATTACTCATTGTGTGACACTTCTGCAGAAGATGTGAACTACACATTTGAGAACTCTAGTATGACTCTCCCAAAACTCTTGGTGTATGAAATATGCTGGGAAGAAAATAACGGTACATTGTGTGAATATGGAACATTAGAGGCCGTAAATGGTTTAGAAATGTTTGACACATACACGATGGAAGACGACGAAAGCGCGGATGATTGTAATGGAGAGTACGATAACGAGAGCAACTTGTGTACTGAATGGATAGGTAACATCACAGATAGCGATGCAAATGGACTCACAATTTCTGACGGAGAAGATGAAATGATTATGTTTTATCAATATGACTTACCACTCAGCAGTGGAGTTCTAATCATCGTAAATGAAGACGGCCACGATGATGAACCAATTTTCTATGACGGATGTACAGAGAGCACCGATCCAGAAGACAGTTATTACGAATGCTGGATGAATGATTGGGTAGATTCTGATGGTAACATAATCGAAAGCGATGGTTATGATATGGATGAGTGTACTGATTTAGACCCAGGTTGGGAATGTTATCGCCATTACGATGCAGATACAGAATGGTCCTTCGATAGAGAAATACAAGATTGCGACTCTGATAACAACACAATGGTATCCTATGATGAGTTAGAGACTTGTATCGAAGAAGATCTCGCTAATGATGGATATGGACACATGAATGCTTCAGATGTCCATGCTTATGATGAATTCAACATGAGTGACATGAATAACGACAGTATGTTGAATGAATCTGAATTTGATTACCTAAACTCAATGCTTTCACACAGTGATGAAGATCCTAACTACCAAGATATGTTCAGCATGATGGATTCCAACGAAGACGGTGAAGTAACATTTAGCGAATGGCAAGACATGAACAATCAAAGCGATGAACCAATGCCTGAAGACGAACTGGACAGGTTTGCGTTAATCATTAATTTCTTTGACGAAAACAACAGTGGCGGATTGGATTTATCTGAATTCTTGAACATGATGTTCACCTTGGATGATGAAGATGGTAATATGGAAGAAAACCCAGAATTCATGTTTGCAATCATGGACTCAGATAGCGATGGAGAAGTCACTCTGGACGAATGGGTTGCTTCATCTAATGATTCAGATGATGGCCCAATGTCTCAAGAAGAGATTGATGGCCTGAGCATGATGATGGACATGTTCGATGATGATGATAGCATGGGACTAGACTACTCTGAATTCGAGGCAATGATGGAATCAATGAACAATGGCGACATGGAAGACAATCCAGAATTTTTGTTCAATATGATTGATGCTAACGATGATGGCGAAGTAACAGCATCAGAGTGGGCAGACGCATCTAACCAATCTGAAGATGAAGAACCAATGTCTGACGAAGACTTTGAGATGTTCTCTGCAATGATAAACAACTTTGACAGCGATTCCAGTGGCGG
>JBJLAY010000025.1:0-23748 GCA_045568475.1 Candidatus Poseidoniaceae archaeon
ACTCCCATGTCCTTAGCAATCTGACTCATTCTTGTAGACACATTTCCAAGACCACCCATTGGGTGGAAGATTCCATATTCATATTCTAGGAATGCTAACATTGTGAATAGACTAGGGCAGTTGAAAGGTGACATTCCAAGATATTTGGTCTGGAATGACATGGCAAGCATGAGTCTCTCATCATCGAATAATTTCATCAAATCCTTGGCTACTGAACGCTGTGGTCTCAAAACTCTTGAGACTCTGAGTGCTCTTTCGGAAATAAGATCGCTAATGCCAAACCATGGCTCTTGCAGACACTGTTTTGATCTGTCCAACTTATTTCGGTTGTCAATAAGATATTTCTTGAAAGCGTCAGCATTCTTTTTACCAGATAAAGCCTCAATACGTTCACACATTTGATCAACATTGCTTGTGCAATCTAGGACTCCGCCTTGTCCGAATATGAGGCGGTAGTTGATATCTAACCTCTTAAGTTGTAATTCTTCATGTGCATCTAAACCTATAGCTTTGAAGATATCTTCAATAACCTCCGGATAGTGAAAAAATGTAGGACCTAGATCGAATTTGAAACCGTCCCTTTCGAATACTTTGTTTCGACCTCCGACTTCTTTTGAGCGCTCGAAAACGGTGACCTTCACACCAGATTTTGCTAACAATAATGCAGACGCAAGTCCGCCTGGCCCGGCTCCGATAATTGCTACAGATGGTTGTATTTCGCTGGACATAAGTTTCACGCCGTTGTTTTTGTTATTAAAGTGCGGTTTTTACCCACTAAGTTTTCTTTGGATTCTGGAGTTTTAACGAGAAGTGTGGTTGGGTCAATCAAAGTGGCAAATTCGTCGAGATACGGCCCCATGGACGATATCAAGTCGACGTCAGGATGCCCCTTCAAAACCATACCGTCCATATACATCAAAGAACGAATTATTGGAAACGCATCTTCTCCGAACGAACAACCGGCTAAAACCGCAGCACGTACAGTCTTCATCATCTGTTCAGTAAGTGATACTTCACTCACGGATGTTCCGGCAAAACCATCGTACAATTTATTCATAGAATCATAGTATGTCTGCAATGTTTTTCCAGATGGAGTTACATCAGCCATGGTTAGCATTGCATCGAATGCATTTCTTAGTTCCCCTTTTGCCAGGAAGTAGAAGAATCCAAATAGAGCCTTTCTTACGTGGTTAGGTGCTTCACATATAGCGCCTGTATCAATGAAAATGAAATCCTTATCTTTTGTCATCATGGCATTTCCAGGGTGTAAATCGCCATGGAATACCCCCATCCCAAACATGAATGCTCCGTGAATTCTGAATAACTGGAGAAGATCATCCCATTCCATTGTCTCTGCATTAAGGTGAGATTCCAATGTTGGTGAAGTTATTTCTTCCACAACCAGAACCTGCTCGTTAGACAGTTCCTTCCAAATCTTCGGGAATCTCAATTTTGGCATGGGGAAGCTGTCGCTATATTCTTCTGCAAGAGCCTGCAACCTTTCTTTGCCTTCGATTTCATTTAGTAGGTTTAATTCTCTCAATGTATAGTCTTCTATGTGGGCTAAAAGTCCAATGGGATTACCTACTTTCTTCAGACGTGGGTTCATGAATAATCCCATTCGCATCCAGCGTTTCATGCGTTTGACATCTCTACGGAATGATTTCTCAAAATCTGCTTTGATTATTTTGATTACGACTTTGGTTCCGTCCAACAATTCAGCACGGTGAATTTGCCCAATGCTAGCTGCTGCAAAGGGCTTAGAATCTATGTGGCGGAAATTCGATCTGAAATCATCAGGTGTGAATTTCTTCAGCAACCTCTCGAAGTTCTCTTCTGGAATGGTTGGTGCTCGGCTGTACAATTCTTGTAATTGGATACATCTTTCTGGATCTAACAAGTCTGGACGAAGTGCACAAATCTGTCCAAGTTTAACTGCTAGAAGTCCCATTGATTGAATTTTATCGATATTTACTGGCTTTTTGCCTTTCAGTTCCCGGGCAAATCGCAACAGGGCCGTCAGACGCATATACTTAGTATCAGAAATCACTATATCAAGTGATGTTTGCTTTCATTAATCTGAAAGTTCCACTGGCTCTTCCATATGTCTGTGAATAATATAGTGCCACAAGTCATTCTTTTCTCCAGAACCCTCGACTCTTTGGATAACAATGCTAGAATCCTTAGCAAATCTATTCGATAGCGCACCCTCGATAATTCCGTCATCCATCTCCCACATTGGCAGAGCATCAGGGTCGTTAAGTGGCGGATGATGTAATCCTACTCGAACGTGGAATGTTGGGTCAACATCATACTCTAATTTTCCAAGTCCAGCGTATTCCCACCAATCCATCATCTCATCTAAGAACTCGATGTCATGTTCAATCCCTCTCATAGAGAAAGCAATCTCCTGACCTACACGGTTACCAATTTGCCTGAGCATAAGTCCCATGTCGATTCCTAAAACTTTGAGATTGGATAATTTACCCTCTGTCAATTGCTTTCTTGCTTCATTCACTTCGTTTCCTGCTGCAAAGAAAGCCTCAGGGTCGAATGGTGTGTCACCATCTGGCATGTCAACATCAATTCCTAGTGCAGATGATATATTCTTCAAGAATGAACCCTCTCCAATTGTCAATCTTAACGGATCGTTGATTTGGTTGTCAGTATATCTTGCAACTGCAGTTTCAAAATTGACAGCACTTTCCCAAATGGTTTCTATCAAATTAAGATGAGAATCAGCAAATGCCTTTGACTCGATAATCAATGCAGCATCATCCTTTCCTCTTCCCACAGGGTTGTCTTCGATATTGAGGTACTGTATCACTTCGCTATTGTCTCTAGCAAAACCAAGAGATTCTAGCTCATCAGAGTGTCTAACTTCGATAGAATCGTGTAATTGTTCGAAGAATCTGATTGTCCTACTGTCCAAATGGGTTATGATTTGGATAACTACTCCTCTGACAGCTGCAGTGTTGACAGCTTCAAGCGCAGTTGGATTTCTACATAGATGCAAGATTCCGTATTGGCCCAGTAGAAGTATCAATCTTTCATCTGAATCTTCTGCCATTTTCTTTAATCTACTGTAGATATGAGTTCGTTCTTTGAGGACTGCGAATCTTGCATCATCGATTCCTCGATTATCAGATTTGGTTGTTTTGACATCTTTCTTGACGTTCTTTGACAGGTCTTTGTAACCTTCAGTGATGCGGTTTAACTGCTGTTTCCGCATATCGATTATGTGTTCGATTGCTTGATGGACATTCATACTCGAGAACAGCATTGGTCTGTCTGCGGTGACTGTTACTATGCCCATTTCTTGGAGCCTGGATAGACTGTTGTAAGCATCTAATCTAGTGGTGTTCAATTCCTTGGCAAGTTCTGAAGCTTTCATCTTAGGATTGGAACCTAAAATCATAATTGATTTAACTTCCCTTTCGTTTAATCCTGAGTCGATTAAGAGTTCATCCCACATTCAATTTCCTCCAGTAACTTTGGAAATATCTGCTAGAATTTTTGCGACATGCCTTCTAGGTCTGAACAACCAGTCATAGACATAGTGAACCTTGTTATCAGGCCCTATGACGAATGAAGATTTTGTTGGAAATTGCCCGAGGTGAAGAGGTATGTTGTAGGATATTCCTACTGAACGATCTACATCTGCCAACAATGGGAATGGCAACTCCCCTAATGACGATTTGAAGTCTTTCAGTTTCTCATAGGTACCTGGCCCAACTCCTATGATGGTGCAACCAGATGACTTGAATAATTCATATTGCTCTTTGAATGTCAAGCACCCTCTTTTACATGTTGGCGAATTATTTCGTGAGTAAAAGAAAATTACTCTCCACTCTCCATGTAGTGACTTGCTGTCAAACATACTGCCATCATCTGATTGCAAAACGAAATCTGGTGCTGTTTGGCCTATAATGCTGGTACTCATAGTAATCGCCGTCACACCCGCAGGAGATGCCCCATTCTATCCGCCTTTGTTCTAAGATATGAACGGTTATATTCACAAGTACCTACAATAATAGGAACTCTTGACATAACTTCAATGCCATTATCGCTCAACTGCGAGCTTTTATCGGGGTTATTTGTAAGCAAATCAATTTCTGTGAAACCGATGGACCAAAGCATTGTGGCTGCAAACTCATACGTGCGAGCGTCTCCTGGTAATCCCAACATTAAGTTAGCGTCCAGTGTGTCATGTCCTTGATCTTGTAATGCATATGCTTGCATCTTAGCAAAGAGGCCGATACCTCGGCCTTCTTGTCGCAAGTAAACAATCGCTCCGCTACCATTTTCTTGTATTGCTTGCATGGCTGCATCTAATTGTGGGCCACAATCGCATCTCAAACTACCAAAGGCATCGCCAGTAAGGCACTCCGAGTGAACTCTGACTAAGGGAGTTGATGAGTTGGCATCACCGATGTACAATAGTGCATGTTCCTTGTCTATTACCGGGTCGTGGAAGGCCCTGATTCTGAACGTACCGAACTTGGTTGGTAGTGTCGCATCTGCTTCGATAATACTAGTCTCCTGCTTTTTGCTGAGCATGACTTTAACTTGTCATATTCGCTTATAATAACTCGTTCAAAAGCCTAGAGGTCGTAAACGGCCCATTAAATACCCTGAAGTGTAAATACGATACATGGGCAGCACTATTTGTGATTTGGGAGTTGCTGCTAGGGCTGTCAGCGATAACAAGATTTTGTTAGTAAAGGAGGCACGTGGCTCTTATCAAGGCAAATGGAGTTTGCCAAAAGGTAGGGTTGACGAGGGAGAAGGCCCTGAAGATGCAGTATTAAGAGAACTCGAAGAAGAAACAGGTGCAACAGGCGAGATTATTGGTTTGGCTGCGTTGAGATCTACCACGACTCGGAACATGCCTGCAGTCTTCATATGCTATGATGTGCAAGTCAATTCTGTTTCTGAAATAAAAGATACAAAAGAAATAAGTGATTGTAAATGGTTCACACTTGATGACCTAAAATCACTATCTTGGGTCTCGGATACAATGCACAACTTAGCTATTGATGCTTTGAGTGGCGCCAGAATGTCAATACAGTCTTTTAAGCCATTATCCAAATTAGGCAAATCGTACTATGTCTACAGCGTCAACAAACATTCCGGTTTTATCTCACAGGTGTAATTATGATTCCCGAAACTAGACTCAGAATATTCGCAACGGAGTCTTCTCCAGGCAATTGTGTGGTCTATTGGATGATCTCTGCAAGGAGGTCGCAATGGAATCATGGTTTGGAGCATGCAATCAATTTGGCCCAAGAAAGAGACTTACCCTTGGTTGTGGTTGAGCCGCTTGCGATAGCCCACAGATGGGCGAATGACAGGTCTCATACCTTCGTAATTCAAGGAATGATGGACAATAAGAATGCATTTGACGAATCACCAATAACTTACATTCCTTATGTCGAAACAAAACCAAATGAAGCGAGGGGATTGCTGGAGAAGTGGATGGAATATGCAGATGTAATGGTCATTGATGACTTCCCTGTTTACCATCCTAGAAGGGTAATGGAAATCGCAATTTCGATAGGAAAATGTGACATCCACTGTGTTGATTCTAATGGTTTCATATCACTTAGAGGACAAAACCGAAGTTTCACTACAGCCTACTCTCTAAGACGACACTTACACAAAACAATTCTAAACCATATGATGGAGTTTCCAAGTCCTAATCCGATATCTACAGCTAAAGGATTGAAGGTTATCGAGGATTCTGAAGTTGAAAGAATATTTGCAGAGAGTGATACTCCTGTAACACCTTATGAATTCATTTGGAGGATTTGCGAGATACAGGATATTGGAATTAATGCCCTATCCAAATTGGTGATAGATCACTCTGTACCTCCTGTTCAGCATATGATGGGTGGTTCTACAGCGGCCCATTCAAGGTGGAATGAATTTTTACAAACCAGGTTGAGTGAATACGGCGAAAACCGAAATCAACCCGAACTAAATGGAGCAAGTGGCCTTTCACCTTATCTTCACTTTGGACACATTAGTACTCACCAGATCCTGAATGACATTTTCCAAAAATATGATTGGGATGTTTCGAATATCACACCACCAAATGATGGCCGAAGAGCTAAATGGTGGGGCCTTCCTTCCGATGTTGAGTCGTTCTTAGACCAAGTCATAACTTGGAGAGACTTAGGTTTCATACATTGTGCCGATGTCATTAATCACCACAAATTCGAATCTATACCCGAGTGGGCTCAGAAGACATTGAAAGAACATGAAAGTGACCCTCGTCCATATCTTTACACGTTCGAGGAATTCGAAAATGCTGAGACTCATGATGACCTATGGAATGCAGCGCAACGCCAATTGAGAGCGGATGGAATAATCCACAATTATTTGCGAATGCTTTGGGGCAAAAAAATCCTCGAGTGGACTCCAACTCCAGAAATCGCAATGGAATACATGGTTGCACTAAATGATAAATGGGCATTAGATGGAAGAGATCCTAATACCTACACTGGAATTGGTTGGGTATTAGGAAAATTCGATAGGGGTTGGACCGAACGAGATGTATACGGAAAAATACGCTGTATGACTACAGACTCTACCAAAAGGAAATTCAAAACAAAGGGTTATATGGCTACTTATTCGAATTTAGAATCAAAGCAGCAAAAACTGTTCAACAAAGACTCAAACCCTGTAAACATCCCATATCGCAGGAGGAATTGAATTGGCGAATTTCACTCATATAGCAGAGCATAGTGCAAGCAAGAAAGAAATCTGGGACTGGTACAACAGCCTGGGTGCTTTTCGTCGAATCATGCCTGAGTGGGAAGGCATCAGACCAATGAATGCTGGCCGACTCGTCGATGATGATGAGACTGTTTTCAAGGTAGGATTGGGCCCTATTAGAATGAAATGGATCGCTAAACATCACAGTGTTGTTCCCGGAGAGTCATTTGCCGACCGGATGATGAAAGGACCATTTGGGGCTTGGAATCATGTCCATGAATTCACTACAGTCTCAGATGATGTCACAATGATTAGCGACAATGTCGAGTATCGTTTACCCGTACATCTACTAACTGGTTGGACAGCTGGTTTCACAGTCCTTCCTAGAATGCGACAGATGTTCAAGTATCGCAGTACTAGAGTAACTAACGACATTAAGGAAATCCAAAAAACAGCAAAATTATCTCGGCAGAAGGTATTGGTCTCGGGTTCTACTGGGATGATTGGATTACAGTTGTGTGCATTTTTAGAAGCGGCAGGTCATGAAGTACATCGATTACTCCGTATGAATACCAAGCTACCTCCTGACGTTAATTCAACCCAGGTAGTGCGATGGAACGATCGTACTGGCGAAGTTGTTGAAGGCGACATGAATGGTTTTGACACTATAATCCATCTTGCTGGAGCAGGTATTGGTGACAAGCGATGGTCAAAGAAAAGGAAGCAATTGATTCGGGATAGTCGTGTTATCCCTACTGAGAATTTAGCTAAGTTAATTTCCAAACTTGATAGCCCTCCAAAAGCCCTGATGTGTGGTTCTGCAATCGGCTTTTATGGTGAGAGAGGAACTGAAGTTCTTGATGAATCTTCATCATCTGGAAACGGTTTCTTAGCCGAAATTTGTGGGGAGTGGGAAAATGCTTCCAAAGCTGCAGAAGATGCTGGAATACGAGTTTTGCATCTCAGAACAGGAATTGTGGTCTCACCTTTGGGTGGAGCACTTGCCAAACTTTTGCTACCTGCAAAATTAGGTGCGGGTGGGCCAGTTGGTGGTGGCAAGCAGATGCAATCATGGATTTCACTTGATGATGAAGTCTATGCTATACACCATTTAATGATGAATGAATCATGTTCTGGTGCGTACAATCTTACTGCACCTAATCCAGTTAATCAGAAACAATTTGCTAGAGTTCTCGG
This sequence comes from Candidatus Poseidoniaceae archaeon, assembly GCA_045568475.1. Classification (GTDB taxonomy): domain Archaea; phylum Thermoplasmatota; class Poseidoniia; order Poseidoniales; family Poseidoniaceae; genus MGIIa-K1. The sequence goes on from JBJLAY010000025.1 coordinate 7,918, forward strand.
GCGTGTCTTACGCAGACCTGGTTTCATGCCACTTCCTGGATTTGTCATCAAACTCTTATTCGGAGAAATGGGTAAGAAATTGGTACTAGAAGGCCAAGATGTAAGGCCGTCTCGTCTAATCGATTCTGGCTATGAATTCACATATCCTAATTTAGAGATGTGTTTCAGGAATTGTCTTGGTAAAATGAAGTAATCACTTCGGTGGTTTCCAGTCTTTGTGAATCTCATATGTTGGGCCATCGGGTAATGGATATTCATCAAGGCGATCTAATAGCCAAATCAACCAATCGAACGATCCGATGTTGTTTTTGTCGTCATTGTGGATTCCTGCTCTTTGTGCAGAGTCGGTCATTATTTTGACAATTCGTCGAAGCCTTTGGTTCAAGAATAATGTATATGATTGGTAGAATGAAGCAACAATGTCCAGTGATAAATGTCCGTGAAATGTTAGAACTCCGTGATTGTTCATGCCGACCATCAGTGCGTTGATAGCATCCTTTTCTTCTCTCGAAAGATTTTGCAGATTTTCAACAGTGGAATCCTCTGTAATTCGATTAATTGTTACTGATATACCTCTTTGAATGAGTGGTGAACTCAAATGAGCGGCCACATCTCTTCCAATCTCATACTTTCTGTTTTCATTCCATTGCTTCATTTGACGCAAACCGAATAACAGCGTAATTAGTATCGCTAATCCTCCAAACATCTCTCCGATGTTTGCAGCCATTTCTATGTCCATAATTCACTCACAGAATTGATGGGTTAGAGTCTTTTGCATTTGATTACAAGAAAAATCCGAGATGCGTGTCAGAAACTGGTTATTTGGCTAGAACTGTTGATGTTTCATCCAACAACAATCGTTACAATTAGGCCCGATGCCAAACAGATATCCCTTCCCTATGCCAAAAACTCGGAAGGAAATCCTCCCTCTCATTATTTTGTTCATCTCAGGGATTTCAAAGTAGTTAGATTCAGTCAATAATTGACCGCATTTCTTACACTTTTTCTCATCCATATTTTACTCATTATCAGTATTGTATTTGATGCTTTTTCAGGGTGATTTTGAACCCACCCATTTCCAACTTTTACTCACCCCTTCATGGTAGAGCAGTACCTCTTTACTCAGTGAGCGCCGTTTGTGGGGTTCGAACCCACGACCTTGGGATTAACAGTCCCACGCTCCACCAGCTAAGCTAAAACGGCAACCCTGCCGAAATGCCTTCCCTATATGACGGCTTCCATCAAAAATGTATTTTTCAAGATGTGATAACCTGTAAAATCCGACTTTTCTTCTCGGATGCACTATCTGTTATTTCAACGGAGTATTCGATAGACTGAATCTGTTTTTCCGTTAGATTTCCATTGGCCTCGAATCTAATCCAGGGCATTCCTTGCTCAACTTTTTGGCCCGGAGATATGAGGAGCTCCGCTCCAACTCCGTGGTCAATATTGCTATTATCTCCCGTTCTTCCTGCTCCCAAATTACACAAGACTTGTCCAATTGTAAGAGCATTAATTCCAGCAATCCATCCAGATTGTTTAGCCTTAATCTCATGAGTGTTATTGGCTCTGGGCAATACGGACCAAGGATCATCCAGCAAATTATCGACTACGGATGCCTCAACTCCTTGACGTAAGCACATATTCCTGAATTCCTCAAGTGCACTGCCGTCTTGAATAAATGGTCGAATATTGAACCCTAAAGCATCTGCCTGACTGTATACTAACTCCATAGTATCTTCAGGCCCGTTTCCTTTCAGACAGTCAATGCATTCTACAATTTCATGGCTGTTTCCAAACATTGTACCAATCGGGTTGTCCATTTCAGTAACTTGAGCAGTTACTTCCATGCCTAGATCGGTTCCTGTTTTGACCATCGACTTTGCAAGTGCGACAGCATCACTCTCACTTTTCATGAATGCTGCTTTACCGCACTTGACATCTAGAACCAATTTCTCCAGTCCCTCTGCAGCCTTTTTGGAAATTATTGATGCAGTAATTAATCCAATTTGTGGAACAGTAGCGGTGATGTCTCTAATCGAATACAGAATTCTATCTGCTGGTGCAATATCCTCAGTTTGGCGAGATATGAAGCAAGGGTTTGATGACATCTCATCCATACTTAATCCGGTATTGAAACCAGGTATTGCTTCTAATTTGTCAATAGTTCCTCCAGTGTGTGCCAAACCCCTTCCAGCTAACATTGGGATTGTTGCACCAGCCGCTCTTAGAGCAGGTGCTAAGACAATACTCATTTTATCACCAACTCCTCCTGTTGAGTGCTTGTCAACTCGGGAGGCTGCAACTTGCATTCTATGTCCTGCATTCAGCATCTCTTCAGTAAGCATACTAGTCTCTTCAGAAGTCAAACCATTGATTTGGCATGCCATCAGGAATGCCCCCAATTGTTCACGAGGAATTTGATTGATATTCTTACAGATAAATCTGAAATCATCTGAAGCGAGAGATTCTCCATCTCGCTTCGATTCAAGAATTTCAGGCATTGTCCGCATTTGGAACACCTTAGGATGCTAATCCAATTTCAACCAGTCTTTGATGAAGATAATCTCCTGCATTAATCGAATCGTACAGAACTTCCCCTCCAGTCATTTCTACAAACTCCGGTAGAGGTGTTAGGTCAACTTCATTTCTCGGATGTACGAACATTGGCATAGAGTATCTGTCAGATGTTGCATCAGGAGGGTTAACAACACGATGGGTTGTTGATTTGAATAGTCCATTTGTTATGTTCTGCAACATGTCGCCACTGTCTACGATAATGTGATCATGATTACCTTCGACTTCAATCCAAGACCCATCGTGGTCCATCACTTGTAGGCCATCAGCAGTTGCTCCAACTAGAAGAGTAATCAAATTGATATCTTCGTGTTGAGCACTTCTTTCAGCACCTTCAGGGGCATTTTCTCCAAGTGCGGGGTAGTGTATGACTCTGAGAATCGTGTTGCCATTATGTGCCATGTCTGGAAGCCATGATTCCGGCTTGTTCAGATAAAGTGAAGCAGCAGCAAGAAGTTCAGAACTCATAGCTTCCATTGCGATATAGAGTCCATCAATCGAATTTTCAAAATCTGCTGGGTTTTCTGGCCAGATATTTTTATGGAAATTAGGATCGTCAATTGTTCTTCCCGTCTGCCAGAATTCTTTCAAGTCCGGAGCAGGGTTGTCTTTAGCATGTTCAACCCCGTATGGCGTGTAACCCCTTTGGCGAAATAATTCGGCTTGCTCATATTGAGATTTTTCTTCTTGAGATAATTCAAAGAAGTTCTCTGCAACTGAATATGATTGCTTGATAGAATCAACATCAATTCCATGGCCAGTTAAGGCGAAGAAACCTATGTCTTGAAGTGCCTCTCCCATCTTTTTTACAAAATCAGTTCGACGCTGTCCGCCTGCTCTCCAGTCTGACAAATCGCACACTTCTAGTGTTCTACTCATTTCAATCACGTAATTTTGCGATTAACTTTAGCATCTCAAAGTACAACCAGATCAATGTCATGGTAAGTCCAAATGCACCATACCATTCCATGTTCTTTGGAGCACCATACTTTACTCCATTCTCAATCATTGCGAAATCAAGAATCAAGAACAAAGATGCAACTCCTACGAAAACCAAGCTAATTACAATACCAATAGGTCCGCTGCTGTGCAAGAATGGAACGCTAGTTCCCATCAACATCAGGATGAAGTTGAATAGATAGAGCATCATAATTGCTCCTGCCATCGACATTACCACAAGAGTGAATTTCTCTGTTGCTTTGATTATCTTAGCACGGTACAATGTAAGCATTACGAAGAACACAGAAACAGTTCCAACCAATGCTTGTAGTACAACACCTTCAGAGCCTCCAAGATAGTAATTCTCGACCATAAATGAAAACGAGCCGAGGAATAAACCTTCGAGCAGAGCATACATTCCAATCAATACCTGCGGGTTGTTTGGTCTTGCAAACATGATGATTAGTGCCATGATGAATCCACCAATAGCTCCGCCCATGCCAAGAAGCATTGCGAATCCAGGGTTTTCCATACTCATTGTGTAGGTACCAAGTGCTGAGATGGAAACTAATCCTAGTAATACTAGAGTTTTGTTAATTGTTCCATCTAATGTCATCCTTTCAGTGGCTGTTACGCCTTGAAAATATTGTGGGTTCAGGGCAGGGTTAGTGCTACGAAATCTCATCTGAATCAGACTGCGATTAGGGCACTCCCTTGTCAATCTTCTGAGGAATTGTCAGCTACTTGCTGCTGATACCACTCAGAAAGTTGTTCTTCGGACCAACCCGAGTCGAGGTATTTCTGAACCTGCTCATCACTCCAACCAGGGAATTTCCCTTGGTCTTCGCTTGGTACATCTTCTGCTTCTGAAGAGCCGTCAAGAACTGGCATATCCCAATTCTTAGAATCAGCGGGTTCAGTTGCAATCATCTCAGAAGAAACATCGCCATCATCTCCTTCTTTCTTCTTTGTTAGAAGAATTGTTCCCGCTCCCACTAGAACAAGCAATCCAATTGTGATTAGAGTGAGCATAAATGTCATGCCTGATGATTCTTCATTTTCACCTGATTCATCTATGACCTGTTCCTTGTTTTGCTTGTTTGAGCAACCTTGTGTATCGGTAGCTGCGCCTGCAACTGTGTCTGGACAATCATCGTTCTCATCGAGAATACCATCTCCATCTGCATCTAGAATTGTGCTGTTATTGGATCCTTGGTTGTTGTCTCCTCCATTGTTTCCACTTCCTACATCTGGAACGCATCCAATAACTTCGCTATCCGTTTGTCCATCATTATCTGCATCTGCCAGATTCACAGCATCTGCTGCACTGACCTCAGAAATAGTAGCGGCCCACAAGATTTCATCTCCATCACTGATGCAATCTCCATCAGTATCGTTAGAGTTAGGGTTTGAACCGTAAGAGAATTCGCCGATATTATTCAATCCATCACCATCAGGGTCAAGGTCTGAATCTTGATTGGTTCTGGATAGATTATTTGCAACTTCCCAGTAATCTGGAATGCCGTCAATGTCTGTATCTGTTGTCAGATCTAATCTATTCCAATCTTCCCAGAAAGATTCCTCAAATGGAGCAGTAACTGCTTGTGAATGAATGATTAATCCCATTTCTCTATTTCTTAGGATAGAATTGTCTCCCCAGTTTATGCTTGAAATTAGTACACTCTCACCATCGATGATTACACCCTTATTGTGCAACTTTTTGACAGTGTCATTTTCACTCATGAGTATTGCTTCGACATCTCCTTCCCAATCATTTAGTTCATTGACAACTTCTCTAATTTCATCGTTCTCATCTACATAATGTTGGTTTATTGCTAACCTGATTGAAACTCCTCTTGCAGCAGCATCCTCTAGCGAATCCAATAGAGGATTTTCTTGCCATCCCCAGTACCAATCCATTTCTAGGTACTGCAGTGACAGAAGGATTTCAGAGTCAGCAGAATCTATGAACTCAGCAAGGCCTAGCATACAATCATCTGGACAAGTTAGTAACTCTCCATTAATTGGCCCAGTAATAGCATCAACAGTAGAACCAGGAGTGTATGCTACCGGTGGGTCATAGGTGCCAGTTTGCGGCTGAGGGTAAGTTGAATCTTCAACATGAAGTTGGCTTGGATCTTCATCAAATGCCATGCGCTCAAGAACAATCGATGCAAGGTCTGTGCTGTCAACAATCACGCCCCAGTCTCTGTTTCCATCACCATCACTTGGCAATGAAGATTCCTTCCAGTTACCGGAACTAATCCAAACCATCTGTGAATCAACAACAGCTACTTTCGAGTGTATGTACTGGTAAGGTGACGTTGAAGACGATGTAAATTGTAGTACATCGATTCCATAACTCTCCAATTCCCATGCAATGCCAAGACTTTGTTCGGTAGAGTATGAGTCCCACCAATTCTCTGGCTCATGGATTACTACTGTTACATCGACTCCTCGGTTGTTAGCATCAATTAGCGCCATTGCCAGATTTGTGTGATGTAATTGGTAGACATGTAGGTGAATAGAATCTGAGGCATCATTCAGCATAGTCATTACTTCATTTAATCCAGAGTCTGGACCGATTAGTGGTATTACTCCAGTATCGTCACTGAAGGTGTTTATTCCACAGAAATGACTTGCACCAGCAACAGACCAACGCATCTCCCAGTCATCCGAGGAATCAGTATCTTGCATGTCACCGCAACCATCTCCTCTAAGGTACAGGATTCTGTCAACAGATGTCACAGGTACTCCTATCGATGGACCGGACCATCCTTCAGATGAAGTTGGTCCATTGCCGTAAACAAATGTGTCAGCAACTGTTCCATCCGGAGCTACTAGTTGCATGGTTGCACCACTATTTGGCATCCATACAGGGTAACTCATGACATCATCTGCATCAAGAATCATTGTGGCCCCCATCGCCTTGACTGAATCTGCGTCAGGACTGATAATTACTGAAGATCCAGCAGGTATTTGGCCCGAGATGAATGATCCATTGAAACTAACTCCTCCGGTAGTAGTCTTTCGAATCATCCACCCAGTTAAACTTACACTGTTACTTCCTATATTGCTAATTTCAAAGAACTCATCATTGGTCGTTTGACTTTTTTCTTCAAACATAAATCGACTGAACATTAAATCATCAGGATTTGTCAAATTAGTAATATCTGGTTCTGGTTGGCCAGGAGTTGGCCATGGCAAAACTTCACCTTCGCCATTCATTGTTGTACAATCTGTAGTGATAGTCCAATCAACTCGGTCGACTTCATTGCCATCCGGGTCTTCCAGAATTGCAGAGCCGCCAAGTCCACTAATGAACCAGTTTGGTGTCGTAAATACCGCTCTAAGCCCCGGCGCTAAGGTCATGGAAGTTGAGTTCCATAGACTGCTGTTACGCATGTGGAATAAGTCACCGTCATCGGATAATAATCTCCAAGCACTGAGATCAATAACCTGTGTTCCATTGTTTAGAACTTCAACCCAATCGTCTCCAGGTGTGATAGTCCCTTCTGAGCAGTGAGCTAAAATTTCAGTAATTTCAATTGTATCATCGCCTAGGTAAGGTGATGTGTCTGGGTTCGCAACTCCCGGTGTAGCCCAAGGTGCTTGTGTCCATTCGCCATTCCATAACCAACTAGACTCACCTTCTGTAGTGGAGTTGTATGTTATCGATGAAATGATTTGGTTTGATGAATCTCTCAATTCAATAGTGTCGATTGTATTTTTGAGGTAGAATCCTTGACTACCGTTGATAGCAACTAATACAATCTCTCCTGGTGCGATTGTTGTTCCAGATTTGAGAGGCATTTGGTGTTCATTGATGTTGAAATTACGAGATCCTGAAGTGAAATGCCAGTTTGCAATATCTACAGGTTGGCTTCCTGTGTTGACAAGTTCAATCCATTCACCATTAGGCCAACTCCATGTGTCATTTCCAACCGCATCTGCGAATATTTCATTGAAGGACAATTCGCCTACTATTGTTGTAGTTCCAGGCTCTGGTTGTCCAGGTGTAGGATAACTTGCAGGAATCCAAGGTTGCATTGGGTCTGCCGGCTCAATCAACGAAACATTCAGTCCTGGATTATCGGTCCACCATGCTTTGTGTACAATTACTCCAAACTCATCAATCAGCATAACTTGGTTGTAGTAATCCCACAATTCAGTTCCCATTGTGAACTGAACTAGTCTCCTGCCATCTGCTGAAATAAGAGTGTCTGGTTGCGAAGAATTTTGTAACAAACTATTCATGTCGATATTAGTGACGTTACCCATTCCATCCATCAATTTCCAATTTACTAAGTCAATGTCATTATTGGCCGGATTGTGAATTTCTATCCATTCTCCATCAGGTAATGGAGCTCCATCATTAGTTGAATTGACTAGAACTTCCGAAATTCTCACTATTGTTGGTACACTAACAATAGCATCCCAATCTTCTGGATTTTGTGCGCCAGGGGTCGGGTATGACGAATATGACCACGAATTATCCATCTGAGGTGAAAGTGAGAAACCTGCCACGTTCTTGCTCCAAGAAATAATCTGAGCTTGTGTTCCGTTTGGCCAATAAAGAACCAAAGTTTCTGCACCATTATTCAGAACACTTCTTCCGTTAGATGAGTTGATTGCAACAATTCTGTATTCGTCAGCACCTATAATTTCCGAGCCGATAAGGTGGCTTTCATTGAATGGAATATTATTTCCTGCAGCATCCTGAACATACCAACCAGTTAGGTCGATATCATTCTGACCTGAATTCCAAATCTCAAACCATTCTCCTCCTGGCCAAGAAGCATTGTCATCAGATGGCCATGGATTTGCCATTACTTCGTTGATTCTCAAATCAGAAGCAACAGGTGCAGTAGATGCACTGTTCACAGTTCCCGGAGTTGGACTGTTGGTTGAGATCCAATCGTTGGTCGCACTTGCAGGGTCTTCCTCTAGACTAAATCCTGACGAAGAAGAGTTCCAAGATGCTTGGTCGACTACATTTCCAGAAGAGTCTTCCATTGTGATGTAATCAAACGTGTTGGTTAGATAGAAATCTGAACTAGGAGTGCCATTCCTTGCAATTACCATGTAGTCTCCGGGTTGTATAGTCCATGTACTGGAATTACCTGCTTCGAATCCTACAATTGATACAGAGTCAAAATCTAGAGTTTTATTTGCTTTATTGATTAGTTTCCAATTAAGTACATCCACAGGAACATTTCCTGAGTTGTATATTTCCATCCATTCACCATTAGGCCAAGTAGCATCATCATATCCAGTTGGGTTAGGTAATGCCTCGTTAAGACAAACAGTTCCACTGCAAGCCATGGCGCGACCAGAAGTCGCTTCAGATACATCCACAAAGGACAGCAAAGGTGACATCATCAGGATAAAACTGAGAAAAAATACACGAGACTTCATGCGACCACTGGACCTTCGACATAGCCAATGCCCTTCATGCTTTCTTCTAAATGACAAGGCAAAAATCTGCCAAATCATGGCTTTCACGAGGACATCATTCTTGATGCCTAATCATAGGAATCCAAACGCATCGTACTTTTGTGCGAATGTGTAAATCATGATTGGCACAATGATAATCCCCATTCCGTGTGAACGCCTAATTCCAATTCTTGGAGGTATCAATCCCATGATTGTACCAATAATTAGTACTCCAATTCCAACCCAGCCAGTAGACAGCCATACCAATGCGGTGACGAATATTATTACTCCTAATACCATCGATTGTAGAGGAACTGCCTCGTGAAGTTGCAGAATTCCCTTTCCAACATGGCGCATCAAAGGAACGGCAATTAATCCAGCAGCCACTGTTAATGCAAGTAATCTGATAAAATCGGTGGTTGGATGTAATCCACTCCATGTGTCTACAGGATACATCTGCTTCAATGCTAGAGTCGCACCGGAACGTGATCTTCCGATGATGTACAGGAACCCTAGAACCATCACTGTAACAGCGGTGTTAGTTGCAGATAGAAGTGCAATGATTTCCAAATCTTGTTTTGTGTGTGGACTTTCACCTTCGCCTGCGGCTTCTGCTCTTGCTAGTGCTAGTAATTCTTCGTCAGTTAATTGCGTTAATTGACGAGTTTCCCAATCAAGACCTACACCTTCCTTTCCTTGTAATTTAGCAGCTGCATTTCTACCACCCATTACCAGAACTGTAGCTTGTGCTGCAGTCATTCCGGGCAATACTCCCATCGCTGCTCCAGCACATGAAGATAGGAAGCATGGGATGACTAGTGGTCCAGACGGAGGCAATTCCCAATCCTCTTTTTGAGGAGGTATTTCAGAGGTTGTCGCATAGATATCAAGCAAGTTTGCAATTCCGAATAATCCTGCTAACGCAGGTAGAAGAAGTCCAGCACCAGGCATATCTACTGGAGATCTAACTGGTAGGTTGAATACTCCCCAACCGTATAACCCTGAAAGTAGGAAGAATGCTGTTGCAGCGATATAGCCTGCGAAACGAGAGTCATCCCCAAGTTTGCCGAAAGTGATTTTTTGAACCCATTTGGGAAAATCAAGTCTTGTTGTTTCGGTTGCCAAGAGTAGTATTGATATTGTGAGCAAGACAAAGGGAAGAGCTCCACGCAATGTGTCGTAAAGTCCTAATTCTGGGCCGAAAGCAATTCTTGCTGCTACTATCAAAGGTAGAGACAAGAACAATCCTAATTGGCTACCTCTAGCAGAATATGCTACTCCTTTAGGGGCGTTCCCAGACAGTAGCATTCTGTGGCCAGGAAGCAAAGCTAACGCGGTATCTGCACCGGGAGCACCTATCAATGCTGATGGAATATAATTCAAGAAAGTGTGAACAACTCCAGTTGCTACAATAATTCCTGCAGCTGCAGACAATGGTATACCAATCGCCAGTAACGCAGGTGAAACACCAAGCAAAATCAATGCAACATTGTTTACGTGGAATCCGGGAATTAGTCCTGTCAATGACCCTATGCATACGCCAATAAATAGCGCTGCTAACAGCCAAACAAATTCAATCCAGAATCCATCCATGTGAATTCCTCCTCAAACATCCTCAGCATCATCAGCAATTCCGTTACCATCTTCATCGGTAACATCTGCGTTATCTAAGACATAGTGGTGAGCAAGAGTTACGTCATCTGCAACTTCAATTAGGCGCCCAGTCCACTTGAGAGTTAGTCCTTCATGCTGCTCATTAAGGCCAATTGAATTAGATTGAGCGTTGATTCGAATCTTCTGCTCAGCACCTTCTTTCTGGAGGTACATTTGGCCGTCGATTGTCACAATGTTTCCAGTAATACTCGTGATTTTGTTAAGATCATAGAATGCTGGTGCTCCATCGCTCAGGTCATATGGGTTAGCCGATGAAGGCTCGCCAGTAAGTACCATGTCGAGTACCATCAATTGGAATTCAGAACTGGCTGAGTTCCAAGATACAGTAACGTTAGCAACGATTGGTTGTCCTTCTTCTAGCCATCCGTAATGCTGTCCTACTGGCACATAAGCATCCATCTTGGCAAGAGTATTCGGATAAACAGCGTTAGCTATGATTATCTTCGTATCTCCGGTTTCACTCATTAGCGTAGAGCCAGATACAACTCCGGTGATTAGGAAAGTGGTACCATTTGCAACATCTTCTAACGTGTCTGCGGGATTGCTTGCTAGCTGACCTAACAGGTTTTCAGCATCCGATACATCGATCAAATTTACTTCAATCGAACCTGATGCATCGATACACCAACCTGCATAAGATGTTGACCAAATTAGTCTCCCACCGAAACTCACTTCTTCCCCTTCGTAAGATGAAAGGTCTCCAGAATTAAGCACGCAAGCCCTCAAGTCTCCTCCTGATTCAATTATCTCATCGCCAGATATTTCGCCAACTAGTAAGACTTTAGCGCCCGAATTGTACGACCATGTCTGGTAATTTGACCAACCAATTGTAGTTGCCTGAGGCTCGTGTGCTCTAACAATTCTAATCTCTGGGCCTTCAGTGTGAATTGTCCATTGTAAGAACTTCTGACTGTATTCAATTACAGCAGTGATCTCAACTTTTTGACCGGCTTCTAACCACTGGCCAGGGGCTGAATGGATTATCATATTCATTTGGTGCTCGTGGTTGCCGTAATTTGGATGGTCTCTCAAATCGAGAGAAGTGAATGTTGCATTAGGATTAACTGGTTTTGAAATATATCCTGTAATTGTAAATGCATCTCCTACGAAATCCTGAGGATTTGCAGCAATAGTTGAGATTCCAATAATCGGTGCATCAGGGACATCAGACTCATCCCATGACAATGCTCCACTTCCTAGCGCCTGCAACCAAAGTCGGCCATTGTATTCTATTACATCGCCAGTGGCAGTAACTTTCGTGCCAATCATTGGAATTTCTCCAAAGCGATACCATCGTAGTTGTGCAACTCCAGTATCGTCTTCAATAATGATGTTGACCCGATCTTCTCCTGAGGAGTAAGGGTCTTCAACCCATGAAAGAACTGTACCTTCGATAGATACTACCTCATTGTTATGCTCGACCAAATTCTCGATTTTGACCAATTCAGGTTCACGAACCATTGCATATGCATTCATGGCTGCTACTAGTAGAACAGATAATGCAAACATAACCCAAAGCCTCTGGCCTCTGAGTTCAGGGCTGTCATCCAGCAGGCGGTCAATAAATCCAGAAACACCGCCACTTTCGACTTCGGCTTTATGCTTGGCAACATACTCGCTGTGCTCTATTTTACCGTCCGAGTTCGCATCATAGGTTTCGAATACCGAATCGACGTCCATTTCGACATTCGCTTCCGATACTAGTTCCTCTACATCGTCGTGTTTTGAGTCACTGTTATCCAACTGTGTACTCTCGCTCATACCCTGTCCAAAGCCTCCAATACAATAATCTCTTGTGCAGCGAAAGGACTTGATATTAGATGCCAAAGGCCCAAACATGAGGGACCGTGTCATACGTGATGAAATTCATCGCGATATTTTTGTTCCCGCACGTATTGCTCGGTTAATTGACACACGTGAATTCCAGAGACTGCGTAACATACAGCAACTTGCAACTTGTCATTATGTTTTCCCTGCAGCTACTCACAATCGCTTCTCCCACAGCCTAGGTGCTTACCATTTGGCGAGAGTACTTTGCGACCATTTGTCAGAGGTCCAACCTGGAATCATTTCTCCTGAAGATTCTGAACTTGTTTCAATCGCCGCATTGCTTCATGATATTGGACATCCACCATTTTCACACTTGCTGGAAACAGACAAAGTATTCGCAAACTTCCATAGTCATGAAGACTGGGGAAGGATGATGTTGGAATCAGAAGATACAGAAATTGGAATTGCAATTCGTGAGGTACTTGGAAAAGAGATGACTGGCCGCTTATTTGCTCTTTATTCAGGCCTTTCTGAATATGGGGGCAAACCCATTGCTCCATTCCTCAAGGAGATTGTAAGCAGCCAACTTGATGTTGATAGGATGGATTACATGATTCGAGACCAAGCCAATTCAGGGGCACAAATCGGTGGATTTGATTCAGCACGTGTCATTAGGGCACTGCGTGTTGATCAATCTGGGCATCTTTATGCCAAAAACTGGGGGTTACCTGCTATTGAGGCCTATCTGGTTACTAGGTATCACCTTTACAACCAAGTCTACTTCCACAAAGTTAACCAGTTAACTCAGGAATATTTAGTTAGAGTTTTAGCAAGGGCTAAACAATTAGCAAATGATGGTAATTTGGTATTGAGTGAATCTCTACAAAACATGTTGTGCAATGAAGATCTTAGCGTTCAACAATACGTTCGTTTAACCGACGCAGACATCAATGGTGTATTGATGGATTGGGCAGACCATGATGACGATGTATTATCTGGGTATGCTAAGCGTTTAGTTTCGAGAAGAGATTATCACAAGTCAATCCGCATCGGGGAATTGAATGCGGAGATGAGTTCAGTTGTAATTCCAAAGATTTTACCTGTTGTTGAAGCGGCAGGTTTTGGTCGTGAAGACATAATCACTGCGAGTATCCGAAAGAAAGGATACATGCCCTACAGCCAGGGTATAATGCTCGAAGACGGCAGAGATGTCGTAGAGCACTCATCTCTTATTCAAAGCCTAACTCTGGCATCAGAACAGGCTTTGATATTCATCCCCGAGGTTGTTAGAGACAAGTGTGAGCAGATTGCTAGAGAAGTAATCAAACCATCACAATCAAGACTACCAACCTCTTGAGGTGATTGCTACGGACCTGTAGCTTAGTTGGTGGAGCACCCGGCTCATAACCGGGCGGTCGTGGGTTCAAGTCCCTCCGGGTCCACTTATTTTCATTCACTGCTAAGTGCAAAAACTAAGTTTTTGGAAATCCATCCGAAGTTGTGAGAATCTTCACTTGCGGTTGGGTCTGGATTGTCTCCTTGAACGAAAAGTTTGTCCCCATCAATTCTTTTTACTCTCTTTACACATACCACTCCTTTCTTTAGAGGGTGATTGAATACTACAATCGTCGACAAAGATATCTCTGAATCGTTGTACTCAGAGCAACTAATTGTGTCTCCATCACTGAATGTAGGCCACATTGAGTCGCCTTTGATTATTACTTTCATGAAGCGCGAATCCATGAGATTTCACGGCCCTTGATGCCCCAGAACATTGAATGGATCGCTTCAATAGCATCCATCAGTTCTTGTGCGTGAACAGCTGAAACCTCTACTTTGCAAGCGGAGCACAATTTTGCAGCATGCCAAAATGTATCGTGAAGGTCAGGGTTTGCTTCTAGGTGTTGGGGCTTGAAGAAATCAGTCCACAGGACTAGCAATTCATCCTTGCACTTCTGTGCTTCTTCTTCTTTGATTGCTGCGTATCTTGACATAGTGTTTAGGTAAGCCGCCATTGCTGGACCGTCTTCAGTTGAAGGGCATGTTAGTGCCAACATCTTTTTGGTCATTGATTGAACAGCTTCTCCTGCTATTCTAGCACTTGCGGGGTCGTAAACACCACATGGTCCATCACAATGCGCTTCTGCTTCAATTACAATCTCGTTACTCATCAAATCCCTCAGATGTGCTGTCGATAAGCAATAGGCATATCAACATGTGCCTTGATTCAGAAAGCACCACAGTCGCCCTTTTAACGAAGGCAAGTCCCCAAAATGGTTATGAGGGTCAAGGAGGTGGGTCGTGTATAGGTGACACCATGAAGGCTCTTCGACGCTCTTTCTTCCTACTCGCGATTTATATGGCGAGCATCCTTGTAATCGCAACTCCTACCGCGGCTCAATCAACAATATCTGTTCCGGCGGTTGACCTACAGTGTCTTTCTCCAAATCCTAGCGGTGCTGTTGACGTTCCAGTTTACCCTGGTGCTACACTAACTGGTTTCGCAAACTGTAGAGTTTACAATCCTAACGCATATGCAGAAAGAATCCAGATTCAAGTTTCGGCTGATGGACTGGTAGTTGCAGCCCCAGGTACAATCTCTTTAGGTCCTGGTGACGAGTCTGAATTCCAGACTACTGTTAGAGCAGATCAGAGAATGACCATGTCTGGTCGTAACCTCGAAGTTACAGCGACAGTTGTCGAAGCTAACGGAGCACCTCCTCCAAACATCGCTGAATCTAAAATTCAGATGATTATCAACATCCTTCAGTTTAGCCGTCTACAAGTTGAAGCGGAACAACCTTTCCTTCAACTATCGCCAAAGACTGACCACAATTTCGAGTTCAAGGTTTACAACCAAGGTAACTGGGCTGACAAGTTTGCAGTTGGTGTAACCGAAGATTCTAGAGACAAGTTAGAAGATAAGGGATTCCAGATATCCATTCCGCTTGTTTCTGTTGAGATAGAAAGCATGGCAGCCCCTACTAAGGTCCGTGTCCTAGTTAGAACTCCTAAGAACCAAGGATGGACTGATGAGTACCATACTCTAGAATTCACTGCAGTCTCCGAGTTCTCTTGTAGATACGAGACTAGTGGTTGTAACTCAATGTCTCAGATGATTACTATCTATGTCCGTGGAGTCTACCTCCCAGGTTTCGAATTGATCCCTTCACTTGCTATGCTAGGAATGGCAGCGGCAGTAATTGCTAGACGCAATTTGGAAGAAGATGAAGAAGAATTGGACTGGCGCGAAGCGGCTCCCGGTCTGTAATGAGACGCTTCTAATTAGTACCCAAATGACTCCCGTAGGGGTCGTATTGATAACAAATCACATTGCGTGACTTATTGTAACCGGAGAGGTAATTTGTATGAGTGGACTTTTAGATAAGGCAAATGAATCTGCAAAAACTGTTGAAGATGTATCGGAAGATGAAG
>JBJLAY010000026.1:0-5833 GCA_045568475.1 Candidatus Poseidoniaceae archaeon
GAACCATCGGATGAAGTTGTTAATTGTCCATTGATAATATTGTATCCTCTAACCTTTGGAAGGTCATCGGGATTATTGCTTTCAAGAAATTCAAGGCCGGTCTCCAAAACGTGCGTCATGGCCGTCCGTTCGGTATTCACAACATGAATCCACCGCTTGTGATTAGATGCGTGAAGTTAAGTAGATGCTACGCTAAGATACACTATCCGGAGGGGTAATCCATGTCTGACAAAGATAGTGAATCCATTTCATTGAAGGTTTCAAAGGCAATACCAAGTGATGTAGGCCACGGCCGAGCTCGTATTAGCGGCGAGAATGGTTTGGACTTGAAACCAGGAGATATTATCGAAATTAAAGGAATAGAGCGCTCCACCGCCGCCATCTACTGGAGAAGTCGTCCTGAAGACGCCAAAATGGACATCATCAGAGTCGACGGAATCATCCGCAAAAACGCCGGAGTAAGCCTTGGTGACAAAGTAACAGTATCCAAGGTCGAGGCTAAAACCTGTACCAAACTGGTACTTTCCCCGGTAATGGCGAACAAGCAGAAAGTCAAATTCGGACCCGGGATTGAAGGTTTTGCTCGTAGAGGGCTGAACAAAAGACCGGTGGTCGCTGGAGATCGGATTTTCATCCCCGGTATGACTCTATTCGCTGAAGCATTACCATTTGCAGTATTGCAGACTACTCCTAAAGGAATTGTACAAGTCAATTCTGACACAGATATTGTAATCAAAGATGAGGCAATTGATGACGAAGATGTTGGGCAGTCCCAAGGAATAACCTACGAAGACATCGGAGGTATTGGCTCCCAATTACTGAAAGTAAGAGAAATGATTGAACTACCTCTAAAGCACCCTGAATTATTCAGGAGATTAGGAATCGATCCTCCAAAAGGAGTATTGTTGCACGGGCCCCCTGGAACTGGTAAAACCATGATAGCAAAGGCAGTAGCTACAGAAACAAATGCACATTTCACTGTGATCAATGGTCCGGAAATCATTTCAAAGTACTATGGAGAATCTGAGAAACAATTACGTGAGATTTTTGATGAAGCCGCTAATAACGCACCTGCGATAGTATTCGTGGATGAGATAGATTCGATTTGTCCAAAGCGTGAAGACGTAAGTGGAGAAGTAGAAAGGCGAGTTGTCGCTCAAATGCTTACTCTAATGGATGGTATGCAAGGCAGAGATAACGTAATTGTAATCGGTGCTACAAATCGTAGGGATGCATTAGATCCAGCACTTAGAAGGCCTGGAAGATTTGATAGAGAAATCGAGATTGGAGTTCCTGACCGAGAAGGAAGAAAAGAAATCCTTGATGTTCACACTAGGCAGATGCCTATAGCGGACGACTTTGATGTTGAGTGGGTATTAGAAAACTCATACGGTTTCGTGGGAGCGGATTTGGCCGCTCTTGTTAGAGAGGCTGCAATGAAAGCTCTACGACGTTATCTCCCTGAAATCGACCTTGAAGAAGATACTATACCTCCTGAAGTTCTTGAAAAGATGGAAGTCAGGATGGATGACTTCCGTGTCGCAATTAGAGAGATTGAGCCAAGTGCACTAAGAGAAATATATGTCGAAGTCCCAGATGTTTCGTGGGAAAGTGTCGGAGGCCTTACTGAAATAAAAGACAGGCTGAAGGAAAGTGTTGAATGGCCATTGACTAAACCTGAACTGTTTGATCACTTCGGAATCAAACCGCCTCGAGGAATTGTCCTATTCGGAGCACCAGGAACTGGAAAGACTTTGCTTGCAAAGGCGATTGCTAATGAAGCAAAAGCTAATTTCATCTCGATTAAGGGCCCAGAAATGATCTCCAAATGGGTTGGAGAATCAGAAAAAGCAATTCGTGAAATTTTCAAGAAAGCAAAACAATCTGCCCCTTCAATCATCTTCCTTGATGAATTTGAGTCGATTGCGGGTATGCGTTCATCTAACTCCCAAAGTGGAGGATCTGATGTTTCTAATCGTGTTGTAAACCAGCTTCTAGCAAGTATGGACGGTGTTGAAAGCCTTGATGGAGTAATCGTCGTCGCTGCCACAAACCGACCAGAAATGATTGATCCAGCGCTATTGAGAAGCGGTAGATTCGAAAGAGTACTACATGTTCCTCCTCCAGACAAAGGTGCCAGAGATGCAATCATGGAAATCCACGCCAAGGGCATGCCATTATCGTCATTCTCGATGAAAGATATTCTTGGCGGAATGGAAGGATTTACTGGAGCTGATATAGAAGCAGTATGCAGAGAAGCAGCCCTTATTGCAATGAGAGCAGGTAAGAAAAAGGTGACCAAAGGTCACTTTGAAGATGCGATAACAAGGGTACGCCCTACGGTAACTCCTGAGATGTTAGAATATTATTCTAAGATGGAAGAGCGTTTGACTTCAGGTCTTTCTAATATCAAGCGTTCGCGCGATACTGGATTCGGCATGGAATCAATGTAATTAGGTTGATTCGCCGGTTGATTGAAGTGACTGGCACTATTGCATCACAGCAAGGGTGAGGCATGTGTCTAGTTTCAGCGGTGAGTATCTAAGACGCGCTGTCGTAGATGCTAATGGTGAACTATTCGGCCACTTATCGGATATTGTGATTGATCCTAGAAGTGGCGAAGTGACCGAGATTTTAGTAGAAGTTGTACCTGAAATAGATGTTACAAAATTACCTTGGCCTACAGATGATGGTTTTTGCCAAGTTCCAGCCCAAGAAATCGCTCAAATCGCATCCCGTATCATGCTTAGACGATGAGCAACTAATTATCATCTGAACGCAACCTTCTAAACCCATACGATAGCGTCGGTTGTCTGTATCTTGTACCAGAGGTGAACGAATGGACCAAAAACCGCGCTTTAACCGAAGAAGGCTTGTTCTTCAGTTAGCGTTCTGGTTCGTACTTCTGATGTTACTCTCTACCGTTGTATCTCAAGTAATCAATATCGGTAAGGAAGATGGCCTATCTGCATATGGAGAAGACTGGGATGACATGTCTGCTTTCCGACTTGACATTAATGACATGGGGATTGAAACAAAATCATTAGTCTCATCCCCATTACTACTTGCAGATATTGAAGATCCTGGAAATACCACATTCATCATTGCAGGTGTTGAAAGAGATACTATATCTCTACCACAATTCTCTACAGATGGATTCCTTACATTTGCTACAGAAGATGGATACTCACCTGCAGAAGTAGAAGCAATCAAAGAATTCGTATTTGCTGGTGGCGATGTCCTTGTAATGGACGATTTTGGTTATTCATCCTCAATTGCTGAAGCCTTTGGTGTAAGATTCAAAGGTATGCAATTGTATGACACTGTGTACGTTAATGAATTGGACTACAACTTCATTTGGATGTGCGTACAAGAGTCTCCTTGCGGAATGGATGGCACATCGATTGACCTGAATACGGTAGATAATCACAGTCGTTGGTCAATTCGTGATGGTGGGGCTCACATTTGCGAAATATATGACGGCAGAAATATGCCGAAAAGTGAGGCCGGTGTTTGTGAGCAGCATTGGAAAGATGGTGGAATCGAATACAATGCTTCATACCAAATTCTCCTCAATAATATCACTGGCATAGACATCATCAAGAATGCCAAAACCGGAATGGGTGCAACTCAAATTAGAGCACTTACTTCAGCTGAAGCAACAGTGGATGTCAACGGGGATGGAAGAATAGACACTGCAGAAGAACAAACTTCGACAAATCCGGACCTATTTGGACAATTCAATCTATCAATAGAAGTTTGTATCTCTCAAGACTGTAACTTCGTTAATGGTGGAAGAATAACATTCATCTCTGATGGTTCTGCATTAACAAACGCATTATACGACTATGAGGCTTACAATGACGGTGAATATGGGGACGCTGACAAACCAATTCCAAAGAACGATAATCGCAAGTGGGCTTTAGACTACATTGCTGATTCCCTAGTAGACCCAACAGCTACTGGAGAAACCGATGAGGTTCCAGGTGTTGCACCTAACGCAATGGTAATCTTCGACGAAAGCAGACACATTCAGCCAAGTATTGCTTCAGAATCTTACAACACCATTTACTTCCTATTGGTATACTTCACAGGTGAAGGTCTTGCAATGTTACTACTATTCCTAATTTTGTTCATTACTTTCGAAGGAGTACTACTGAAGAAGAAGGACCCTGAGCCTTGGCGCCACGTTTTCAGCATCATCTATTATGGATTTGGAGATGCTAACAGGTATACTTACTATGCTAAATCAAACAAGATTAAACAAGTATTCTTATCTAAAGTACGGAATCAAAACGGTCTCACTAGAGAAGAGTTTGATTCACTGCCTGCAAGGGAATTACAGGGTATGATTAATGATCCAGTATTGGTTAAATTCGTGTTTGAAAATAAGAACTATTCATTAGAACAGACTGTAGCAATAGTAAAGCGAATTAAGGTCTGGGGTAGGACATGAGGTGGATATGATGTGGACACGTAAGGCAGCATTCACATTCACTGGAGGAATCGCTCTGATTCTAATCGGTATGATGATTTCAAATCATCAGATGATGATTCTAGGTCTAGCCTTCATTGCATTTATCGTAGTTAATTCATGGGTAAGTGGACACGGAGATGTTGAAGTCCAAAGAACTCTATCAGCAGATAATCTGTACAAAGGAGACGATCTGTATGTAGAACTATTAGTCACAAACAGAAGTAGACGCAAAACTCAGCAATTAGAGGTCTATGACAACGTTCCTCATGAAATGAAGTTGAGAAGCGGTCTAAACCAAATGAGATTAAACCTGAAACCAGGAGAAAGTGCAAGAATCCGATATGTACTACGTTGTCCTTTACGTGGTCACTATTCTGTTGGCCCAGTGTCTTTGAGATACCGAAATACCTTCAACTTGTCAATTGATGAGATGTATGTAGACCACCATTCGGACATCATCATCTTCCCACAGATTCGTGATGTAGAAGAAGCATTCATCCGCTCGAGAACTGCAAAGATGTACACTGGAGCGACAACACTACGAACTCCGGGGCCAGGAACTGAGTTCTATTCACTGAGAGAATACGTGCCGGGTGACCCTTTCAAGAATATCAATTGGAAAGCTTTTGCTAGAACTGGAGATTTAATGATAAATGAAAAGTGTCGAGATGCGGTCACTGACCTCTATATCATTCTAGACAGTAGAGACATTGCTAGGATTGGAACTGTCCTGAAAAACCCGTTAGAAATGGGAACTGTCGCTGCTGCAAGCCTGGCTTCTTTCTTCATTCAACGGCGTGATTCAGTCTCACTAACAATATACGATGAAAAGTTGTCATTCTTACCTCCAGATACAGGAGATAAGCAGTACTTCAAGATTTTATCATCGCTAGCAGGTGTTGCCCCAAGAGGAACAATGCCTCTACAGGCAGTGACTAACAGCCTTGCTGCAAGGTTCAGTCGAGGAAGTCCTGTATTCGTAATTTCATCATGTGAAGGTGACGGAACTGTTCCTTCTGCGATTAGAGATCTTGTAGGAAGAGGACACGAAGTAACGGTCCTCTCCCCGTCTAGTATAGACTTTGAAAGGCTCGTTAGCCGTATTCCAAGAATGTCTTATGAAGTACTCAAATTGGAAAGGCAGAACAGACTTACTTCTTTGGCCGGGTTTGGAAGCCAGGTGATTGATTGGATGCCAGACATGGACCTATCGCAGGCATTGCTGCAGGTCAG
The DNA here is from genome assembly GCA_045568475.1 of Candidatus Poseidoniaceae archaeon. Classification (GTDB taxonomy): domain Archaea; phylum Thermoplasmatota; class Poseidoniia; order Poseidoniales; family Poseidoniaceae; genus MGIIa-K1. Next base: position 5,711 of record JBJLAY010000026.1, read on the forward strand.
AGGATATTGAGGTGAGAAGATGGCAGGTGAAGTTACCCCTCAAGGCGAAGGCGCCCGTTCTCTTCACTTACGTCAACTAAGGGTTCAGTGGCAGATTGTCACCCTTCAGGTCTTAGCGACAAT
>JBJLAY010000027.1:0-23469 GCA_045568475.1 Candidatus Poseidoniaceae archaeon
TACGCAAGCGATGTGTTTAAGATTAAATTGTGCAGTCGGGTGGACATGGACCTCGATACAGCAGCGTCATGGGCTGAAGTTTTAGGATTAGTAACAATTCTTGGTGCTGCAATATATTCATGGTTCCAAATCAAAGAACTACGCCGTTCAAGAGATAGCACGACTGCAATGAGCCTAGCAGCGAACTTTCAGAGTGAGGATTTCGTTGTTGGCCTTACGGCGATTATGAACATGGATTTTGATAAAAGCCAGTTCGAAGAAGGAAAGGAAAAAGAAAATTTCAAGGCCTTCCGCGCCCATTTTGGAGATGATTGGCCTAAAGTGATGACCGTCCTAACAACATGGGAAAGCAACGGCGTCCTCATCCATCGTGGAGATATGGATTTTCATGCGTTCTATGATCTCTTTTCCGGAGTTATCATCAAGACCTATGAGTTGTTTTCGTTCTATTTTGAACCCATCCGTAAGTCGGAGAATGACAAGAATATGGAGTGGCTTATTTGGCTCGCAGACCGGATTATTGAATATGAGAAAGAGGGTTCAGGGACCCCTCCTGCACACATTGCTTTCAAGAGCTGGAAGCCTCCTAAGCGTGCTGATTGACCCGTTCATCGTATAGCCCATTAGGGGGCCCTATTGCTCAAGATTCATATCTCAAGAATCAGCCAAACTAAAAATGCCCAATTCGGTTAGATTCTGACCTTAGTCTAAAACAGTACTTTATACAGAGAGTCGCTCTAATCTAAATACGGAAGTGTGTATATATGGATTGGAAAAAAATAGGTTTTGGAGCAAGTCTTGTCTCGATTATTGGAAGCATTGGAATTTACTTTGCTCATGATGAGAATCTGGGTATCTTTGTGGGTCTTTGGGCATCAGCATTGATTCTCCTAACCGACCGCCTAGCTGAGATGCAAGCAGCAAATTGAGACTGCGAGCCGAAGTTGAATCGCTTCACTAGACCGCTTTTAGTGATCCGAGGAACGAAGGGATTTGCTTTGTATTGGAAAATAAATGTCAAGGGGTTTGACATATCCCCTTGCAGCTTATCCGAATCAATTTGTCACTGCTCTTGATTTTCATCATCTAGAAGAGAGTCAGCGATGACTCGAATGTCGGTGTTCCATTGGGTGAATTCTGGCATATCCAACGGTTCGACACCATGAATGGCATGAAGCCATATGAGTGTGCCAGTATCGATCATGATTTGGCCAGCGTGCCCCTTTGCATCGGTAAACACAGAAGTCTGTTTCGGCCCTTGCAACTTGTTAACGTCCCCTTCAAGTTCTCCGGCTTCGAACATCTCACGCAGTTCGTAAGCTACTGCACCGTGGTGGAAGGTGAATATCTCATTGTTTGGGAAGTCTACACTGAGGTCCTGTGAGAGGTTTACCCAATACGGCAAGATGTCGAGTGTTGAGTTCTCTGCGTACTCGCTTGCATTTTCGTAGTCTCCAGGGAAATCCTTCCACGGCATAGCCAAACCAATTCGTATGTTTGGGTTATTGTCAACTGCATACGAGGTGAAGTTCCAGATTGCAGCATCCGATTCGAAATCAGATTCCATAAACTCAATACTACAACAAATCATGATGAAAACATCAATCTCACCAGTGTCAAGGTAATCCTTGATGTTCTCACGGTGGCCGTCGTCTTCCCATAATGCATCGGGGGCACCTGAAGCACCTCCACTCATTTCGATGTACTGCGCGTGATCGGTGAATCCTGTGGTGTGCGCATAATCCTGAAGTGTTTCAGCAAAAACTCGTCCGAAGCTGTGGCCGATGTAAAGAACATTGTAATCTTCAGCCTTGACTTCTTCAGGCGAGCCCGTGTTTTTGTCATTCTCACCGTTTCCTCCGCCACGGCCCAAACACCCGGATAAAGAGACCGTGAACATCAACGCAATGATAAGGAAAACAACCTTTTTGTTCATGTATATTTCCACCGTAGGCTCCTATTTATTGCCTCTGTAACACTGGTGTAACCTCTCGGACGCCCTCTGTATACCCAATGTATGGGCGTCTCACGCGTGGGTATCGCAAGGGCTTAGGTAGTGTCGGGTCAAGAGTTATACCTAGTTAGAAATCAGACTCTAATATGGTCGAAGTGGAGTGCCCCCTGTGCACCAGTACAGTAGATCTAGGCAGTAATACAACGGGGACATATGAGTGTCCATATTGCCATGAAGATTTCGAATATGAATCAAGTCTTGAAGATTATAGAGGGGGAATCAAAGCGAATATGGGTGTGGAAAAAGTAACCAAACCGTTCGCTGGTTACTACCGTTTGGGAAACTTGGTTGACGCTTCCGATGATGAAACTGAAGGATATTCTTTTTTAGGAACATTCTTTTCGTTCCTGATTCTCCCCCTTCTTTTGGTCATTTATGGAATAGCAATTATTCAAATTTGGAGATACAATTTAGGCGGACATCCTAGTCAAATGCTAACAAAGGTAGACCACCTCTACATTCACGCAGATGGCCGTGTTATAGTGCCATTAGATCAGGTTGCTCCTTTCAGTCCTGCTCCTTTCAAATTTAATATCGAAGGAAAAATGCAAATTCAAACCACCCTCTATGAAGGCAAATGGAGTTCAGTCTCTATCATTAAGGGTAGAAAAACATATTTTTCATTAACGAGTCTTGAAGACTCAGATTCCGCTAAGGAAGAGGTGTATCAATTCCTTCGCCGTTTTAATTTGGAAGAATGTGAAAGAAAAACTTACGGAAACTAATATGAAATTCACCTATATACGCTCAATACATGATGGCGACATATCATTTCCATGAAATCACAAGGGTTCTCTCAAACCCCTCAAGACATTATGGAGAAGTACAATGGGTGTTCAGTCCCCCAGTACACTGCCTACCCAGCGATTACAGAAAATTCATCAGGTTCAAATATCCCTAGCATTTAATCAAACTATGAAAGATATAATCGATTTATCTATTGACGCATATAGGGCCCACGTAGCCAACGATATCGAAAGGAGAGACCAACTTCTAACTCTGATTAATACATCAGAACAGAATAAGGATAAATGGATTGCATTCTTTGAAACTATAGGTGAAACCGAAACGAATCTCCCCGATTCTGAAAAGGAAAAATTAGTTGAAATCGCCCTAAGAGAAAAATATAACATTTTCAATCCAGACAAAAACTCATGAAAGTAAATCAACCCTAGCTGCGTTGAATACAATTCTTCCACGATAGGTTATTTTTGCTTGCCAAACCTCATCTTTGGGATTGAATGTTCGTAACATATTCTCCCTGCTCCAATGCCTTCTAGCATCAACCTGGTCGAGATATTGTCCCCACTGAGTCCACCTATTTTCTGCACGAGAAGCTTTCAAAACATCTACTGGTTTGAAAGTTCCAAACTCTTGAGTAATCGATGTCCACTCAATTTTATCATACCTGTCCTCAAGCCCTTGGTGTAGGTCTCCAACAATTTCGTAACCAACTCCAGAATTAGGGTCGAGGCTCTCTACGTGACCGGGGAACATTCCCTCCAAATGGGAGTATCTATCACTAGCCATCCCCGCAGATACCAGCAGAGTATCGTGTCCACTGGGACCAAGACCTGTATGCAAATCGATTGCCCAAATTTTGTCAATACCTTCCAGTGTTTTATCGAGCCAGTTAAGCAGTAAATCCGGCCCCGGTTGTAATTTATTTCCGCCGTATTGGATGGCCTTAGGATATTCGTACTGCCCTTCTGCTACACATTGTTTTAGATTATTGAATCCATATTTTAATATCAGTCCAAGCGTCTTAATTTTGAACCAACGCTCCTTTCTCTTCGGTGGAGATTCCGGGTTTATGAAATCCTTGACATTTTCATAACCTTCTGGAACTCCAGAATAGTTTTGATCACTTCTCAAAAAATTGCGATTCAAATCAACGTTATTTTCGTTAAATCTCCGCCACCAGGCCATCCCATATGGATTCACAGTATGGATAAAAACGACTGCGTGATCCTTGAACGGATCCTCTTTACACAAGTCATCCATCACCGCCAATTGAATAGCGCTACCTGGATATCCTTCTACGCCATGAATTCCACTGCTGGATAGCAATACTTTGCCTGCCTTTAGAGACCCAACAATTGCTACATCAATACAAAGAGGCTCTCCGGCTGGACCCGTCATTCCGATTTCTAATCGCTCATTCGTTACCTTGTGACCAGCATCTCGTAGATCATCACAGGCGATTAGGAATCGCCCTGCTGCTTCAGCATAAGAATTAGCGAACCAGAACCTCCCTTCCATACCACTGCTAGGAGGGGGCTACACTTGAACACTACCGAACTATGAATAATCACACCCCCTGTCCCAAATTATGTCGGAGGAAATGATTGCAGCCGACATCCGAAAAGCCCGAACCCTTCCTTCGAAGTTTTACTATGAAGAGAAGGCCTTCAATGATTCAAAAACAGCATTCAAAGGCTGGCAATTTGCTCTACATTCGTCACAATTCCAATCCAATAATATCCATCCTATCGAACATATCGAATCTATTACTGGAGAGCCGATTGTTATAGTCAAAGGAGAGCAGGTCAATTGTTTGTCAAATATTTGCACACACAGGGGAATGCGCCTAATCGATCAACCGTGTTCTAAGAATTCATTCCGATGCGAGTACCATGGCCGAACTTTCAGCATAGATGGCAAATTCCGTAACATGCCTGAGTTTGAAGGGGTGATTGGGTTTCCGTCCGATGACGATAATCTCCTTAATTTTCCAATGGCTGTTTGGGATGGTTTGCATTTCACATCTCAAGACCCAACGTCACCGATTCCATGGGCAGAAGTAGAATCTCGCCTTGGGTTCCTTGACATCGAATCCTATGTTCACGATCCGGCAAGAGACAGAGACCATTCAATTTCAGCTAACTGGATGCTATATGTTGATAATTACCTAGAAGGATTTCACATACCCTTTGTCCACCCAGAGCTTAACCAAGCACTGGATTATTCAGGGTACATCACAGAGACTTTCGAAGGAGGAGTATTACAAATCGGCAAGGCTATGGAAGGAGATGTAAAGTTCGCACTACCTCCCGATCATCCAGATTTTGGAGAAGATATTGCTGCATACTACCTGTGGCTATTCCCTAATATGATGTTCAATTTTTATCCTTGGGGGCTATCTTTGAACATAGTAGTCCCAGTGTCTCCAACAGAAACTAGAGTTCTTTATCGAGGGTATGTTAGAGATAAAGAATTAGCAGCAAAAGGAGCAGGCGCTATCGTTGACACTGTTGAGGAACAAGACCAAAAGATTGTTGAAGCGATTCAGAAAAATATGCGGTCTGAAGTATATGATAGTGGCAGATACTCACCTTCAATGGAAAAGGGAGTCCACCACTTCCACCGTATGATGTCGAGGATTTTTCAAAAGTAATATCTTGAAGAGGGAATGATATGGATGAACCACCACTACTTACAATGACCAAATCAAGAGTAATCGATAACCAGCCAGACCTTTCACCGGAGTCTTTGCAATTACTCGGGACGCTTTCAGGTCTATGCTCGTTCCATACAACTGAAGATTTGGCCAGCTTTCTTTTCACAGAAATGTTTCGAAAACTAGTAGGCGATAGTGAGCCATGGGTCGTTTTTGAAATAGGCGTGTACCTCGACCATACAAAAATAGTCGAAGTTATTTCTGTTCACGATGGAATAACCATCGCTGATTCATCGATGAGCGGAAGTATTCCCAACCATGTTGCTATTGTAAAAAACCTAGAAGATTGTGCCGAAATATTGCAAAAATGGCATGATAATGTAATGAACGAGTAAAGCGATTCTTTGAAATGTGGCCTATGGCCGCATTACTACTGGAGAGGGGACTATGAGTGCAGACGGGTTTCGCGATTCACTCCCAGACCCAGACCCTGAACAGACTCTTGAATGGCAGGAAGCCATTAGAGCAGTTAGTGATGCTTTAGGGCCCGAAAGAGCCCACAGGCTCCTTTTGCAAACCATTGGTGCTGCAAAGGAAGAAGGCATAGACATCGATGTGGTCAATACACCATATCTCAACACAATCCATCCATCAAGTGAACCAAATTACCCTGGCGATTTGGAAATGGAGAAACGCTTGCACGGAATTATCACATGGAATGCAATGATGATGGTTACACGAGCAAACAAAGCAAATGATGGCATAGGCGGGCACATCTCTACATTTGCATCGAATTCTCATCTATGGGAAGTTGGACAGAACCACTACTATCGCGGAAAAGATCTCGATGGATGGGGCGATCACGTGTATTGGCAAGGCCACGCAAGCCCGGGAATTTATTCTCGTGCATGGTTAGAAGGCCGCTTGACAAGAGAAAACATTGACAATTTTAGAATAGAGTGTGAAGGAAATGGACTCTCTTCGTATCCTCACCCGAGACTTATGCCAAATTTTTGGGAATACCCTAGCGTTTCAATGGGTCTTGGAGGAATGACTGCAATCCATACAGCGCGCTTCAATCGATATTTATCGAGTAGAGAATTAGCAGACACATCAAACTCTCGAGTTTGGTATACGATGGGCGATGGTGAATCTGATGAGCCAGAGTCCCTATCCCAACTAACTTTAGCTGCTAGAGAGAACCTAAACAACGTAATCATGGTCATGAATTGCAATCTACAGCGCCTCGATGGCCCGGTAAGGGGCAATTCCAAAATCGTCCAAGAATTGGAGGGAAGATTCAGAGGGTCAGGATGGAATGTTATCAAGATTCTATGGGGCTCAATGTGGGACGATCTATTCGCAAGAGACTCTGAGGGAGTATTGGCAAACCGCCTACAGGAACTCGTTGATGGAGACGAGCAGCGTATTTTCACCAGCGATGCAAAAACCTTCAGAAATGAATTATTTAACACTCCTCAACTAAAGACAATGGTATCACATCTTAGCGACGAAGATCTAGAATCTCTGGCCTCTAATCTTGGCGGCCACGACATGGTCAAAATCAATGCAGCATATGCGGCGGCTGAGAATTGTGAAGATAAACCCACAGTAATCCTTGCCAGGACAATAAAGGGATACGGGCTTGGACCTGCTTTCGCTGGAAGAAATTCAACACATGGGAAAAAGAAAGCCGACGAAGACAGCATCAAGTGGATGAGAGACGATTTGGGACTTTCATTTACAGACGAGGAGTTGAAACAATATCCATTCGTCGAACCAGAAACCGTTCCAGAAGTTGTAGCATATGCTAAGGATAGAAGGAAAGCACTGGGCGGCTTCTGTCCCGAAAGGCGCTCGCCGGCGACCGATTTAGAGCCCCCTGGCCCCGAAGGCTATGCTGCATTTGATGAAGGCACCAAAGGGGAAATGCAAGTTTCTACAACCATGGCTTTCGTTCGATTACTAAGCGGTCTAATGAAGAATAAAACAATCGGCAAGAGAGTTGTTCCAATCGTTCCTGACGAAGCTAGAACATTTGGTATGGATCCATTATTTGCACAGTTCGGAATATATCATCCAGAAGGCCAACTATACACTCCTGTTGACCACAAGATGATAATGAAATACAAAGAGAGTGAGAAGGGCCAACTATTCGAAGAAGGCATATCTGAAGCCGGGGCAATGTCAACATTCATTGCAAGTGCAACCTCATATTCGACTCAAGGATGCCCAACAATTCCATTCTACATCTTCTATAGCATGTTTGGATTCCAAAGAGTTGCAGACCTAATTTGGTCTGCAGCAGACCAGCGCGCTAGAGGATTCATGATTGGAGCAACTAGCGGGCGCACAACTCTCAACGGAGAAGGGCTTCAACATCAAGACGGTCACAGTTTATTGATGGCTCATACCAATCCTGCAGTAAGGGCTTATGATCCAGCATTCGCTTATGAGTTGGCCACCATAATCCGCTCGGGTATTGATGAGATGTTTGTGAAAGAAAGCGATGTATTGTACTACATTGCAGTGTACAATGAGAATCATCCAATGCCTCCAAAACCAGCAGGTGTAGATGAAGGAATTGTAAAAGGAATTTACAGATTACGCAGCGCTCCAAAGGGGGACGGCCCAATAGTTCGATTAATCGGCTCTGGACCAATAATGTTGCAATTACTAGCTGCAGTAGAAATATTGGAGAAATATGGTGTTCGTTCTGAAATATGGTCTGCAACCTCCTACGGAGAATTACGCAGAGATGGACTAAATTGTGAGCGAGAAAACCGTTTGAATCCAGATAGTGCTCGCCAAGTTCCCTATGCTGAACAAATGCTTGGTGACGGATCACATCCAACAATTGCAGTAAGTGACAATCAGATTGCAGTCCCAGACATGATACGTCAATGGGTAGGAGGGGATTTCACCATCCTAGGGACTGATGGCTTTGGCCGCTCAGATACAAGGCCGAACTTACGCCGATTCTTCGAAATAGACTCCCAGCACATCACTCTTGCAGCACTGTCTTCATTGGTTCGCTCAAAAGAATTAGGTGCAGAAGTTTACAACAAGGCGGTAAAAGATCTTCGAGTTAGTAAGGAAAGAAACGATATCACAACACTGTGATTATTCAAAGAAAACAGCCACTTCCTCTAATTCCTTCCTAGAGAGGTCAGGCACCATTGCGTCCTCTGCAGGATATCCAACCGGCATTACCAGCATTGCATGTTCATGACTTGGCCGTTCCAATATGTCTCTAAGGAATCCCATTGGTGAAGGAGTGTGGGTTAACGTAACAAGGCCCATGTTGTGAATTGCATGAATAAACATCCCTGCTGCAATCCCGCACGACTCAGTGGAATAGTAAGTTGGCCCCTGCTCTCCATTTTCACGAAGTCGTTTACTTTGTCTGAATAGTACAACTAGCCACGGGGCATCAGTCATATGTTCCTTTACAGCATCAGTACCCAAAGGTTGTAGGACTTCTTGCCAAGCCTCAGGCATCCTCTCTGTGTAGGTTTTCTCCTCCTCTAATTCAGCAGATTCGCGCATCTTAGATTTAATTTCAGAATTACTAACCGCTACAAAAGTCCATGGCTGTAAATGAGCACCACTGGGAGCAGTAGAGCCACACATGATTGCCTTCTCTATCAGTTCTCGAGGGACGGACTTGTTTGAAAAATGTCTAGTCGTTCGGCGAGAATTCATGTTCTCGAATAGCGCATTTGCACGCAGTTCCATTTCCTGTTTGGGTAATTGACTCCAATCAAGAGGAATGAATCCATCCCTGCTCAAACCAACACCTCTGGCATTTTACCCCTAAGCCTCAACCAAGTTTCAGCTCCGAAAGTTAGTGCATAAAGAGAAGCAAGCCAAAGCGTAGGCCTAGCCCAGTATCCCGCCGGGCTGTCTATCAAAAGAATACACAACCAACTCAGTGTTACTAAATCCATAACCCATCTCATTCCAGCCAATATTTGCTTGGAATTCGATTGCATTTCAGTTAACTGCGTGTCTGTTAAAACAGCAGTAATCCCTTTCAATTTTGAAAGAGCATTTCCTCCATTCCATCTAATTCTGCCCAATTTGAATCGATTCCATCCATCGATTACAAGGAATAGTGAAACCCAAACCACGACAACTTCCAGTAATGGTTCAGCACCATACAAGTCAAGACCATTGAATGACCAATACAACAATCCCCATAACCAAGCGATAATCAGAATATGGGACGCCTTAGCAAATTTACTCAATTTTCGGAGAAGTTCAGCATCATGAGATAACAATAACTCCAAAGAAATCACTAGACCTACACTTAGTGTGAGGACAAAACTTCCCGCTAACCACCACCATTCAAGAGAGGAATCTCTCCAGGCTAGAAGTAGCGCAACCAATGTCCAAGCCATTACCAATGAGGTGGTTGCATTCACAGTTGCTTGCATAACATACAACGGATCTCTTCCGTCTTTGAGAACAGATAGTCCGCCCATAAGGCGAACTTCGAATGCAGAATCATCAACAATTCCTTGTGCAGCAGCAACCATACCACCTACAGATTTCAATCTAGCAGATTCGACTAAACCTTCGCTAGTTCCGTTGTCTGAACCATTAGTCCAATTAGAACCCCTAGCCGCAGCAGCAGCCGCACCTCTTCCACGACTTCTGCCCTTGCCCGCACTTCTTGCTTTAGCCCAAGCTCTAATTTCAGGAGTTGTCGCTTCTTCCACTTGGTCTTCATTCAACGGTGCACCGTGGTCTGTGTATAACCAACGGCATTGGATTGGAACAGGCGCCGGGTCGACATCGGGCGCAACCATTTGGAACTGACCGGGACCAAGCGTTGGTAGTTGCTTCACCAAATCTTGGTCTCCTCCACTCTCTTTCAGCAAATGTCGAACCTTTTCAACATCTTGGGGCTGAGTAAATCGACCGATAAAGGTCGTATTGGCTTGAGCTAGAATCTTGTAATCCACATCGCTCACGTTTTGAGTTGCCAGTACACACGCAACACCGTATTTTCTTGCCTGTTTGAAAATAAGTTTAATCAGATCTTTAGCAGGGGGATTTCTTGGATGTGGAGGTAGATAAGGTGCGACTTCATCCATGAAGAATAACAGTTTCAATTCGCCCTCAGCAGGCTGCTGAGTCAACATCCAATCATACAACTCTCTTGCCAATTCCTGCACGAAATATTGCTTTTGAGCTTCATCCTGAATTGTATTGAGATACACAATATTCAACGGAACCTTGCCCGGCATTGCAGGCTCACAAAAAGCATCGATGTCAATAGGGACACCATTTGAGAATAATAGTTGATTTACACCACTGCTGAAAGCAGACAATCTCCGCGCCAAATCATTCCTTGTCGATTTGGGCAACATTTCATCGTAGTCTCGAAGACCATGTTCAAACATGATTTCTTCCCATGTTGGAACATCTGGCTTTTCTTCATCCTCAACATCGATAAATGCCTCTGGATATAGTGCTCTTGTGAAATTGTCTTTGGGCTCTCTAACAACTTTTGCAAGGCCCTGGAAATCACTTACATCTAAACCAAGTCTTGTTCCATTTACGAGTATTTCATACAGGAACGGCTTGACAACTTTTCCTTGGGTCTTTTCAACGTCGAATCCTGCAAGGTTACTGAATCCAGCAGCCACCATGTCCCATGCAGTAATCGCTTCTTCAGCATCTAAGTCTGCGGGCGGTGAACGAAATGGATCGATACAAAGAGGTAGCCCCTTGGACCTTAATGGAGTCCAGATTCTAACTTCCATCTTTGAAATTAGTTTCTTCATTCGGTCTACTTCTCCGCCTTGTTCTACCAAATCTCCCTCGTTTATCGCTAAAGCCAAACGGGCGAGATCACCTTGTGGATCTAGAATTAATGAGGGGATTCCAGCCAATGCGGCCTCTTCAATGACAGTTTTTGCCATCACCGTTTTTCCCGAACCAGTAGACCCTAACATTGCAGCGTGACGTGCCAAAACCATCTTGTCGATTTGAACAATATCTCCATTATCACGGCGCTCTCCAAGAAGCATCCCTTTCGCTTTGATTTTCTTCTTCTTTTTTGGTGAAGAAGTCTCTAAAATATCGTCGACGAGGTCTCTCAACTCATGAGAACCTTCCTCCGACATGAGCCAGCCAACAGTGCCTGCCCCTTTGAGGATGACTACGCCCCTGCAGTTGGCGGGACACACTCAAGGAGTTGAACCCCTTCGCCGAAACATGTCTCGAATCCCGCTCGCACGTCCATTCTGGGACGAAGAGTGCGAAAGAGCCGCAGTAAACGCATTATCTAGTGGCAGATGGGTCAAGGGACCTCAAGCGAAAGCCTTTGGTTCAGAGTTTGCAGATTGGTGCGGGGCAGTAGCAGCAGTGCCCTGTCAAAGCGGATCTGCAGCATTGTGGGCTGCAATGAGATTGCTTGAAATTGGTCCCGGAGACGAAGTAATTGTCCCAGGAATGACATTTATCGCTACTGCAACTTCGGTTAGTTTAGCAGGAGCAACTCCGATATTTGCCGACATCGAAGAAGACTATTGGTGTATTTGTCCGGACGATGTAGAACGTAAAATCACTCCAAAAACCAAAGCAGTGATCGGCGTTCACATATTTGGACAGCCATTTTCTCAGCGTCTCAAAGAGATATGTAAAAGAAACAACATCGCTCTAATCGAAGACGCAGCACAGGCTCATGGCGCCATACTTAACGGTGAGATGGCAGGATCTATCGGAGACATAGCTTGTTTCTCATTTTTCCCTTCAAAAAATATGGCAGTTGGGGGCGAAGGCGGAATGATAACTACCACGAGGGCAGATTTAGCAGACCGTATGAGAAGACTGGTAGACCATGGCCGGGATGATTCCCTCGAATCAATAGAGCTGGGTACAAACTTGAGGATGAGCGAAGTCAGTGCTGCAATAGGAAGAATTCAATTGAAGCATATTGAAGATTGGACCAACAAACGCAGGGCAAACGCAACAATACTTACACACGACACCCAAATAAGACCAAACTCAAAACACTCTTGGCACCAATTATGTATTCTCAGCGACGATGTCGAATCTACAATTTCTAAATTCAACGAAGCTGAAATCGATGCAAGGGTACACTATCCAATACCCTGCAACCGTCACCAAGTTTACTCCAGCCATATTCAACACGAAGTATCTCTGCCTATTTGCGATTCAATAGCCCATAGGCTAGTAGCAATCCCCATTCACCCATCCTTAACAAATGAAGAACTTGATAGAATCAATTCTGTTCTGAATCTTTAATCATCGTAGAAAGTGATGCATTTGACCACCCGCGCAGATTAGTCAATTCCAATCCTGCCCATGGCGGAATAACAACTGCCTGATCTTCTCTTTCTAGTTCCACTTCAGCGATTATTAATCCCGCCAACCGGCCTTCAAATTCGTCTACTTCCCACAACAAACCGTCTTCACCGGGCCATAAGTAGCGGGTCTTGCTAACACTTGGTAAACCATCAAGGGGTAATGAGTTGTACAAATCAAGAGATAAAGGCCATTCGTATTCTGTTGCAGTTGCATTTGTGCGAATACCCTTCGCAGTCAGAGTTACAGATTTGTCATGAAGCCGAATCCGCCATGTAGAAATTCCAGTGATTGTTCTGTCATCGGTGGCCAATAAATTGCCATTCCATTTGATTTTGTTTTCCAGGTGGGACACTCCTGATAGGTAGCATTGCGTAATTGCGATAGAATCACATTCCCGCCAAGGGGTCGAATCTCTACCATCTACCAGAAAACGCCTTTCGATTTCGATGTCCATTAATTCTCATCCTCGATTTTCTGAGATCTCGCCTTTGACATAATCTCTTCATCCAGGAACCAAAACGTAGGCGTTTCAGAAATATGTTTGTCCCAATGCTGGACAGTTCTAGCCCAAATTTCAGAATCTGCATTTTCTTTACAGTATCCTAATATCCAGTCCATCTGCTCTTGCATCTTTTCATCATCAGGCGAGTTTCGCTTAAGACTTTCAGCCGTCATCGCCATATTCATCATAAACATCGGAGATAATGCATAGGTCCAAAACGGGTTTCTTTCGAAATCAACACTTCTTTGAGCTGTCCATAAAGAAAATACTCTATCGTAGAGATAGCCCACACATAGTACGATTAAGATCAATCCTCCAAAAATACTGAGCAACCCAATATATGTTGCAGGAATGCCTAGGACCGAGTTACTGAAACAAAACCCTTCATCACATTTGGCAGAAAATCTCCAACTGACATAATCCCATAGCAGTAGAGTTAATGTCGACCCTAGAAGACCTAGAGAAATGATAGATTGGGATTGTTGCATACGCCAATATTGGCGCATTACCCATTTCTTGACAGGGTTGATTCCAGAACTCGTCATCAAAGGGGCCTCAACGCTGCCCATTCATATTTTCATGGGTCTAATTGTCCAATAGATGTACCAATGTTGCATTATATGACTATGCCCACCCCCGTTTATGTCGCGAAGTGTAATCACATGCAAACCATTACTCGCATTTTTCATGGTTTTACTAATGTCGTTATCCGGTTGTACCGGTATTGTAGACAAGGATGAAGACCCAGGATACAAAATTGTTCCAGTCGACTTAGAAGACACCGTGGTAAGGGCCGCAGGCTCTCCAACCCTGACATCATATACCGATTGCGACGAACTAGAAACAGAGCTAAAACTCAGCATCGAAGAAGAGGCCCGCACTAACTTGCTTCAAGCCGTGGAAGAAGTGTACTATCGGGGCGGTATGTGGCTGGAGGATGATATGTCTGTAGCGGAGTCGGGAGACTCTTCTCCATCATCATCTCCACAAACTAGACAAAAAGGGACCGACTTTTCAGGAACGAATAATCAAGAACAGGGAGTCGATGAAGCGGATTTCGTTAAGACAGATGGTTACCATATCTACTTCTTAGATGGTGGGTTGTTGCACATAATGGATGTCCCTGAGTTTGGAGAAATAGAACATGCATCTACTACTGAAATTGAAGGTAATCCGGTCGCAATGATGCTTAATGAAACCTCATTGGTAGTGGTTTCAACAGTATATAGTTGGAATATTAATTCAGAGGACGAACTTTCAAAATCAATGGGGTGGGGTGGAGATTGGAACGAATGGAGAACAACTATTCTGACCAAATTTACAGTCTTTAATGTCACAGATTCAACTGAACCAGAAGTCGATCGAGAACTATACATTGAAGGCAATTATATCACGGCTCGTGAAGTTTCAGGCTCTGTACGAGCGGTAACCCACAGCTGGATGAATATACCAGATTTACGTACTTGGCTAAATTACCCAGAGGGGTATTGGGATTCTGATATTACAGAAGAAGAACGTCTTAACATGAGGGAGTTGGCTGCTTTAGAAGCAATTACTCATAATATGGAAGTGCTAGATCAGCTATCACTAGAACAACTATTGCCTCAGGTTCATGAAAGAATAGGAGATGAGATTTTTACTCACCACATGAGTGGAGACGATTGTTCAGATTTCACAGCACCGGACGGCGGTTTGAACAGAGGATACACTAGCATATTTACAATTGATTTGATTTCTGAGAATTTAGAATTTGAGGCAGACCACATTGTAGGTAATTGGCCCTTAGTGTACTCTTCAGAAGATAAAATGATAATCACCGAAAGCGCTTGGGACTGGTGGTGGTTCTGGAATAATGACAATTTTAACGAGGCAACAAATATACACACTTTCGACATTAGTGAACCTGGAACAACAATTTATTCTGGCTCCGGAAGAGTGGATGGAACAATCCAAAACCAGTTTTCAATTTCTGAGTATGAAGGGGTTGTAAGAGTTGCAACAACTACAGGTCAGTGGGGAAGATGGTGGATGGAAAATCCAGAGCCTATGGAAAACCACGTCATTACTCTCATAAACACAGAAGAAGAATCTGGCGTAATGTCTCTTAGAGAAATCGGACGAGTCGATGGAATTGCCTATAATGAGACCATTTGGTCAGCAAGATTCGTCGAAGATAGAGCATACATTGTCACTTTTGAAAATATGGATCCACTTTGGACAATTGATCTAAGCAATCAATCATCACCCAGAATAATGGGTGAGCTGGAAGTGCCAGGGGTTTCAACCTATATCCATCCATTATCTGATGATGCCATACTAACAATTGGTCTAGGACCTGAAGATGAAGAAACTGGACTTGGACTCGACTGGGGACATACTCGGCTTTCCTTGTTCAATGTATCCAACTTTTCTAACCCACAACTTACTCAGGTGCTGTCAATATCGCCCGTTTCAAATCCTACTGACGGATGGTCTTGGGCTTGGTCTGAGGCGACATGGGAGCACAAAGCATTCCAATATTGGGCGCCAAAAGAAATGCTTGCAATCCCAATGAATACATATCGTTATGATTCCTACTATGATAGTGAGGGGCGATATCATTACAGTTACGATTGGGTTAGCAAATTGATGATTGTTAATGTCACTGAAAACGGTCTTGAAATATACGGAGAAGTAGATCATTCGCAATTCTATGAATCAGATGAGAACCAGTGGTGGTCTTCTTACAACATCAGGAGATCAATTTTCATGGGCGATTATATCTATGCAATTTCCCATGGTGGAATTACCGTTACCAGCTTGGATAGTCTAGAGGAAACAGATTCACACCAATTCAGTCAAACCGATAACAGCAACACAGATTTTTCATCAGAAGAAACTTCAACTGAAGAGGAAAAGAATGAAGGCTGAGGCGCGGTGCGTAGACTGTGCTCAATGTTGCGATTTTAGGTTGTGGGAGATGGGGTCTTAACCATCTCCGCACCTTGGCTAATCTTCGGGACGAAGGATTGGTAAAATCTATCACCGTAATAGATGTATCAAAAGAAGCAAGAGATGCTGCAATTCTAGCAGACTATACAACAAAATCGATCGATGGAGTGAAAGCAGATTTAGTAATCATCGCAACTCCATCTAATCTACACGCAGCACAGGCTAGAGAGCTAATGGCAAAGGGCTACCACGTATTGGTGGAGAAGCCATTAGGTTGTTGTGAATCTGAAGCAGCCCAAGTGTTAACCAGCGCTCATGAAAATGGAAGAGTAATGGGGGTGGGGCTATTGTTACGATTCCACCCTGCAGTAACTCTGGCGAAGAAAGTGTTGAGAAACGGCGAATTAGGGCGCCTCGAATCACTTAGATTTGTTAGGAGAACAACAAGGGCACCTCCTATTGGCGGCAATGTGATTGAATCTTTAGGAGTCCACGCTATCGATTTGATGTGTCACATTTTGAGCGAATCTGATCCAAGTGCTGTAAACGTTGAAGGCGACTCCATCGAAGCCCGTATAGCCTTGGAGTTCCCTCATGGTATAGAGGCTTTAATCGATGTTGGCTGGGGCGCTAGTAGTGAGAAAAGAACGGTAACTCTTACTGGATCACAGGCAACATTCCGTTTCGATCTAGATATTCATGATCAAGCCACGATAACCGCTAATGGTGTAGAAAAGGTATTGCATTGCGAAGTAAATCAATCACCATTAGAAGCCGAAATTAGACACATTTTGGCAACAGTATCGGCTCATAATACAGGAGATAGTTGGAAAACAATTCCTGATTATGGAGCGGCCCTTCGCGGAGTGAGATGGACTGAAAGAGCAATTCAAGCACTACCCGTCTCTAGGCCACATTGAAGAATCAAATCCTTCTGGCCACATCATGGCCGGTGGCGCATCAACCGAAGAATCCGAACCCCTGTTCGTTCTAGAACCATTACCTGAGCTATCTGGAGTAATTGATACAATTACTGCTGCTAACCCACTTTTGTTACTAGCAGGCGCAAGCGCAATCGTTTACTTATTGGCCAAGGTTGAAGACCCTATGTTGAAACTGTCTTACACCTCACTCCTGGCATTGAGCCTGTCGTTTTATGTCACAGATTCACTATTCTATTCGATGCTCTTTATCTCTGTTCATGTCATGACATTCTTCTTAGTTTGGTCTGCACTACGTTGGGATGACGTGAAAGCAGCATTAGGCTTAGACAAAGCCAGAATTCTTTCGATAATTTCTTTCATAGTATCTACTTGGATTCTTGTTGTACTAGGTACAGCAATCGGCATGCCAGCAGGCCCCGGTGTAGTGGTTTGTGTTTTATCAACAGCATACCTTTGGTGGACATATTATTCTCTTGAACCCACCACTGCTTGATTGCGAAGTGTCAAAGCCTATGCACGCATGCCTACGCTTATGGCAACATTCTCTAGTCACCCAGACCTTCCAGAGATTCTTGAGAATCTTATAGAGGAAGATGTCCATACATTGTTCTTGAAAGCAGATTGTCCGCCTCGGACTAAAGCCGGAGGAATAGGTAATCTGAGACTATCGGATGTCGAAGGAGCAGATGATGGAGGATGGGATACCCTTAGACTAGAATCATTGCAAGAAGAGATTCTAACTGCAGTTGAAGAGAACCGAGACCGTTCTGATTGTTTTTTGGAAATAGACAGAAAAGGATGCCAAGTAATCCAGTTAGGAGACCTCAGGATTTCTTGTGCATGGCCACCGTTCGCAGACGCTAGAGAGATCACAATCGTGAGGCCTGTTGCTAAATTATCAATTTCAGATTACGATATAGATCCAAAACTAATCGACAGACTATCTGATCACCACCGCGGAGTATTCATCTGTGGCCGACCTGGCTCTGGTAAAACCACACTCGCACAAGCAGTTGCCGAATATCTCGACGAAGAGGTGGGCGCTATGGTAAAGACAATGGAAGCGCCACGAGATTTACAATTAGCTAATCGTATTACTCAATACGCTCCACTGGAAGGCGATTTGGAAAAGACTGCCGAAATCATATTCCTGGTTCGCCCAGACTTCGTTATATTCGACGAAGTGCGAAGGGCGCGTGACTTTGAGATATTTGCCGATGTACGATTGGCAGGAGTCGGATTACTTGGAGTAACTCACGCAAACTCTGCATTGGAGGCAATTCAAAGGTTGATTGGAAAGGTCGAATTGGGACTTGTAAGCCAAGTTCTTGATACAATTTTGCATGTTGAGGCTGGAAAAATCCACCAAGTTTTGGAACTTAGAATGACAGTAAAACCTCCTAGCGGCATGCAAGAAGAATTGGCAAGGCCAGTTATTGAGGTAGTAGAATTCCCTAGTGGAAAAGTGACACACGAAATGTTTGCATTCGGCTCTGAAATAGCAGTAGTTCCTGTTGAAGGAATAACTTCTAGCAGAGGCGTTTCTCCAATGGCCGCTCTTGCAAGGGATCAATTGGTTCACAAGATTCAGCAATGGGTAGGTGTGCAATGTGGAGTTAAGATAACAGGACAAAACTCAGCAGAAATTTACGCACCAAAGGGAATGGTCGCTACCTTGATTGGTAAAGGAGGAGAGAACATCAGAGATCTTCAGGACGAGCTGGGCGGAATGAAATTGTCAGTCTCATCCTTCTCAGAAATGCCCGATGACGTGCAAGTTAAGAACGAAGTTTACACCATTGAAGACAGATTTGCTGCAGAATCAAAACCATGGAACAATAAGAAAGGTGGCCGCAAGAACAAAAGAAAGCGTCGATGAACCTAGTTATCCAACACACTCATCAACCCCCGACTCTACTGGATGCCCATGGCCGCCTCGCTTATGCTGACGATTGTGGCCAGCGCTTTGACCACGGTAACAGATTGGGCAGGATGGCATTTTGTATGGCGTCACGAAAATACAACTGAAGAATCCGGCCCGAACAAACACGGTGCTACGAGCATATTTTTATCCTATTACCTTCCATTAATGCCAGTTTTAGCAATTATTCTAGGACCATCAAAAATAGGAGTTTATAATAATGCATTCGTCGAAGTATCCACTACTGTATTATTCGCAGTATTGGCAATTGTAACTGGCGGAGTTGCAGCCAGTGCGTGGGCATTCAAAGGCAGAATCGAGGAACATAATAAATCTCTAAATTTAATTGAGTTGGAAGACAGTTTACCAAGTCATGCTCAGGAGCACTTGATTTGGACTACAGTAATGCTAGCCACATGCTCAATATTTTGGTGGTATCTCCTTCTCTTCTGAAAAGATGGATTGATGAAGGCGCGACCGTCCCCCTAGAACAATGGCACAATCTCCAGACGGCACGGGCTCGGCCCCAGTTAGGATTACCAAATCCTCAACATCGGTCGTAAGCGGAGTCGGAGTGACGCAGAAATTAGTCGGCGCTGCTATTGCTTTTGGAAACGTCCTGCGTGGAACATTTGGGCCTAACGGCTTGGACAAAATGCTTTACAAATCCAACGGAGAAGCCGCAGTAACCAACGACGGCGCTAAGATTGTAGCAGAGCTGTTGGTCAAACACCCTGCTGCTAAAGCATTCGTAAGCCTCGCAGAAAGCCAAGAGAATGCCTGTGGCGATGGTGTTACTGGATGCATAATTTTAGCAAGCGAATTGATGAGTGAAGCCGGCCGACTGTTAGAGAGAGGCCTCCACCCGCTTATTCTTGTCAAGGGCTATCAAATGGCTTTATCAGAGACATTAGCAGTAATAGATGAAAGGGCAGTACAGGCAGACAAATTGCTTGAACAAGTCGCCCGTACGGCGTTGGTTGGGCGCTCAACAGAAAACGCACTAGAGCACCTTTCACAGATAATTTCCCAAGCAGTTGAAATTATTCCTGACAGTGATTTTGAAAGAGTTAGAATGGTCAAAGCAGGAGAAGGAACCCCTGCGACTTCGAATTTAGTTAGTGGAATTATACTCGAGAAAAGGCTTGCATTGGATCGAATGCCACGCAAATTACCAACGAGTAAAGTTTCAGTCCTTTCTTGCCCATTAGAGTTGGAGCAATCAGCAGTTTCAGCAGAGATTGAGATAAGTACGCCTGAACAATATGAGGCATTCATCGAAGCCGAACAAAAGAATATTGATGAAATCACCAACAAAGCGATTTCATCTGGCGCTTCTGCAATATTTTCTGCAGAGGGAATAGATCAAAGGATTCTCCATTCTTTGGCAGATGCTGGGATTTTCGCAATGGGCGGTTTAGAAAACCACTCTCTGAAGATATTGCGAAGTCTTGTGGCGCTAAATTGTGCGATCATTTAGATGACATTTCAGAATGCCTTGGGGAAATCAAAAGTCTGAGGCATCAGCGACTTGAAGGGCCCGAGGGCGTAAAAGAGCGCTTAACTCTCGAGGTTGGCTCTAATGCAGGAATAGTAACAATCCTGGTGGGAGGTACAGACGGCGTAGCTTCAGAAGAAACAATCAGGGGTTTGTATGATTCATTACGCTCAACCTGTTTGGCCAAGGAGGAAAATTCAGTAATTCTTGGAGGAGGGAGTTTACACATGGCTGCCTCCCTCAGGGTTAGAGAGGCTGCAGAGAAATGCTCGGGGCGTGAACGACTTTCTATGGAAGCATTCAGTAGAGCACTCGAAGCGATACCAGCGGCCTTAGCAACCAATACTGGAGAAGATAGAATCGACACTCTACTAGAACTACGTTCAATGCATAGAGCAGGTAATTCCAACGCAGGAATAACCCAATCTGGCAAACCTGGAGAAATTGTTGATGCATGGTTACCAACATACACCCTAGAACATTCAATTTCCGCTGCCTGCGAGTCTGCTTGCGGCTTACTCAGAGTAGATCAGGTAATTTCAGCCCGTGGCGATTGAGTCGGCACGTTCATGAGACTAACACCTATCGCTTCCTTAACGGGTACTATCATGGAGTCGACCTCCCGTCCCCGGGCTTTGCTTTCGGTTTACGACAAGTCTGGAATAATTGAGTTTGCAAAAGGCCTAGATGCTCTAGGCTTTGAATTAGTTTCAACCGGAGGAACTGCAAGAAAATTAAGAGAAGCAGGTATACCAGTAATCGGTGTATCAGACGTCACAGGACATCCTGAAATTTTCGACGGTCGAGTGAAATCACTCCATCCGGCAATTCACGGGCCTCTTCTTTGCAGGTTGGAGAATGGCAAGGATGCAGAAGGCCTTGCAGAACTTGGCTATCCTATGATTGAAGTCGTTGCTTGCAATCTGTATCCCTTCAGCGATGCAGCAGCCTCAGAGCCTCCTTTAGCAGATTTGGAATTACTAGAGATGGTAGATATCGGGGGCCCAACGATGGTTAGAGCATCAGCAAAAAATCATAGAAATGTGATAATAACATGCGATCCTGCAGATTATTCATCAGTTCTTGATGAGTTAAAATCAGGCTCAGTATCACTAAGCAAGAGGAGAGAATTGGCTCTCAAAGCATACGAACATACAGCATCTTACGATACAGCAATTGCAAATGAATTGGCTGGAAGATGGGTTGGTTTACCTGAAGATAGTGACGATACCGAAGAGCAAACCCGCCGTTTACCTAGTACCATGACCGCTGCCGCACACAGAATGCACACACTTCGCTACGGAGAGAACTCGCACCAAGCAGCGGCCCTCTATGTTGACCCTAGCGCAGCGGAAGGAGAAACCCTAGTCACAGCTCTTGTTGAAGGCGGTAAAGCGATGAGTTACAATAATTATTCAGATGCTGATGCAACCCTCAGACTTTGCCGAGCCCTTTCAACCGATGAGTGGCCTGAAACTCCTCATGCTTGCGTTATAGTCAAGCACAACAATCCCTGTGGTGCCGCTTTAGGAAAGACTCAGTTAGAAGCATATGAAGCAGCATTAGCTAGCGACCCAGAAAGCGCATTCGGCTCAATCATTTGTGTTAATGAACCAGTTACAATGGAGTTTGCCGAAGCACTAACTCCTCTATTTCTAGAAGTGTTGATGGCTCCTGCTTACGAAGAAGGAACCAAGGATGTATTAATGGCTAAGAAGAACCGTAGGATTTTGACAATTGATTCTCCAAGTAATCGCTTGTCGCCACTCCCGAGAAAGACAGTTCGTAAACCGATAGAAGGTGGCTGGCTGATTCAAACCGAGGAAGCGCCAGTGATAGATTGGGACAAGGCGAAAGTAGTGACCGAAATAGCCCCTACTGACGATCAAATAGCCTCAATGAAATTTGCTGTCAGGGTTTGTGAGCAGGTGAAATCCAATGCAATTGTGATGGTTCAAGGGCTTGCAACAGTAGGAATCGGGCCAGGTCAAACCAGTAGAGTAGAGGCTGTAAAAATCGCTGCTCGAAGAGCGGGCGATAGAGGTAAAGGCTGCATCTTGGCAAGCGATGCGTTCTTCCCATTCAAAGATGGAATTGAACAGTCGGCTGAAGCAGGGGCCGCTGCTATAGTGCAACCCGGAGGCTCAATTCGAGACCAAGAAGTGATTGATGAAGCGAACTCTCGCAAAATGTCAATGTTATTCACTAGTCACAGGCTGTTCAGACATTAACCGGATGTTTGTTAAGTAAACAGTCACAGATTCAATTATGGGTCATCTGAAGGAAATCGACAAAGGATATTTTTCTCACCTCTTTGGTGCTTGGAAAATGGCTGGAATATTTTTGGTGGGAGCAATACGTTGTATTTTCCATGGCATAATTCCAGATTTGGATACAACCTGCGCTCAAGATACAGCAAAAAAGGTAATTTTGAGTCCGCCAGTCAATGACTCAACGCCGTGACTTCACCATAGTGGCAACATACAACATTCCCAATACCCCCACTGCAAGAATAGTGATAGAACCAAATGCATGCTGGTCTGCACCACTCCACGAAGATGGATCAAATAACTCACCATCTCCTTTGGTAGAAACATACCATACAAAGTATGCTGAAGCGCTCACCATAGTTGCAATCATTCCAATGATTATCACTTTTACATGCCGAGGAAGTGTTTTTCCAGTTGCATAGTACTCGAATAAAGCAGAACCAAAGTACTTGTTTGTAAGAGTCCACCTAAACAATTTTTCATTGGATAGAGAAAACAAGAATGCTGCTGGAACAGCCCAGGAAACAGTAGGCCAACCCGGAACCCAAATGCCAATTATTGCAAACGCAACGAATACTGAGCCCAGTCCAACATAGATTCTACTTTTGATTGGGCTACTGACAACAGCATATTTTTCGACGACCG
>JBJLAY010000028.1:0-70799 GCA_045568475.1 Candidatus Poseidoniaceae archaeon
GTGGAATAACTATGAATCGAAAACTTGCTCCTCTAACATTAGTTTTGATACTGCTGTTTTCTATGGCGCCCCTTACTTCAGGTAGTAGCAACGGGATTTACAATCAGGGGAGTGGTTGTGGAGGAGGATACTGCCATGGTTCCAACACCAACGCCGTAGTCTCAATGTCAGGGCAACCTGCAAGTTATACTCCTGGGCAAACTTACACACTTTCTATTTCAGTAACAGGAGGCGCTAGTGCCACCCAAGGCGGCTTCAGCCTAGATGTAAGCACGGGAACCCTTTCAGCAGGAGGAATAGGGATAATGGCCGTTAAGGTAAATTCTGGAGGAACTAGTGCTACGCACACAACTAACAGTTATCGTAGTTGGAGTGTAGATTGGATTGCCCCACCTTCAGGGTCAGGAGTAGCAATTTTTGATTTAGCAGGCAATGCAGCAGATGGAAATGGTGGTAATGGAGGTGACAACTGGGACGCAATTAGTATTCAAATTCCAGAAGTTGGAGCTCCTAGCAACAACCCTCCAACCGCTTCGAATCTACAATTGAGCCCTTCAAACCCTGTTACAACAGACACACTATCGCTGACATATTCTTACCAAGATCCCGATGGAGATACTGAGAGTGGCACTACAATCCACTGGTACAAAGATGGAGTTTTAGAGAGTTCCAGAAACAATCTAACAACAGTTCCAAGTTCCTTGACCACCAAAGGCGAATCATGGAATGTGACAGTTATTCCTAGTGATGGAATGGATGATGGAAATGCAATTGACTCATACGCAATAGGTATCGACAATTCGATTCCAACAGTATTGAGTGCCTCAATAACTCCCTATAATGCAACAGAAAGTGATGACCTCACACTTGGATGGAGTTCTGCAGATGCGGATAACGATGTACTTTCCAGTGCAATCGAATGGTATGTTGATGACTCCAAAGTCTCAGCCTTCGATAATGATGTAACTATTCCATCTGTTGCGATAAGAGATGGCGATGTTTGGTATGCAAAAATAAGAGTTAACGATGGCGAAGCCGACAGCGCTTGGTTAACAACTCAAACGATCACAATTGGCAGCGATAATACTCCGCCAACAATGACCAGCGTTTCCCTTAGTGGGCCATATACTACTGTCGACGATTTGGTAGCGACTGCATTGGCAAACGATGATGACAATGATCAACTAACATATGAGTGGGAATGGACAGGTACTCTATTCACATCCGATACTTTACCAGCCTCACAAACCAACAAAGGCGAGTCTTGGAGCGTGCGATGCCGAGTAACAGACGGCTCGGCTTATTCCGCATGGATGGAGAGTAACTCTGTGACTATTCAAAACACAGCACCGGTTTTGCTAAGCCTATCTATCGAACAGGAAACAATATTTTTCGAGAGTGAAGCAACCTATGTCTATGAAGCATCAGATGTAGACGGTGACTCTGTTTACGCCAATGAGATTTGGTCATTAGATGGAGATGTACTAACTCTAACGCTTTCAGTGAGCGATACAGATATGAGCCAATCAGCTTCCTTATCCGACTCAGTTATCATCGTAAATTCTCCTCCGACAGCATCCTATGATGGAGCCACAACACAAGACGCATTAACGAATCTAAATCCAACGGTAACAACTTCGGATGCAAATTCAGATTTAGTTACAGTCTCGTGGCAATGGGCTAGAAATGGATTTACCACCGACTACAATCAAAGTTTCATTCCATCATCTTCCCTGGGTGCAGGGGATGTTTGGATAGCTTTGGTAACTCCAAACGATGGTATCGATGACGGGCAGGTTTTGGTAATCGAAATCACGATTTCTAATACAGACCCGGTCGCTGTAATTACTTCTCCTGAATCTTTGGTTCAAGGTTCAATGGTTACATTTTCAGCCGATCAATCAACAGATGTTGACGGAGCAGTAGTTAATGCGATATGGAGTATCGATGACGTAGTTGTTCACAATGGGATGTCTTTCACGACTATGATGAGCGAACAAATAACAGTCCAGTTAAAGGCAATCGATGACATGGGTGCAATGGACTCAATATCTCAAACCTTTAATGGTGAATTACCACCTTATGCGACGGAAGTTGAAGTCAGTATAGACGGCACTGAAGTAGTAATTACATGGGAAGGAGCCGCCAATGAATGGGCTGTTTTACACAATGGAGAAGTCATTGGAATCACAGCCGGAAAATCATTCCGCCATTCACCAACGATGGAGGGAACTCACACATACAATGTGATTCCAATCGTTGATGGGCAACAGATACAATGGGAAAGTGATGAATCAACAGATTCTGTAGAACTAGATTCTAACATTGTTCCAGAAAAGCCAGGGCCGAGTGAAACTGCTGGAATGATTTTCAGCATTATCCTACTTCTCGCTGGTATCACTGGTGTTGCATTATCATTTATTCCTAGGAGGGATTGAATGAGAGCAAAAGTCATCATTATGCTGTGTGTTTTACTGCTATCTACAACAGTTTCAACAGCTAATCCTGGTGGCAAAGGAGACGATGTAAGATCTCGAGATTGCGCAGGTTCTTGCCATGCATCTTCCTCATCTAATGGCGTATCTACGGCAATTTTGGACATAACTTTCCCAAACGAGGTTTACGCAGGGCTTTTGATTGAAATTCAAACTTCGGTCGAGTCTGTTGATGTGAGTTCAAACAATATGGTTGGAATATCTCTTCTAATCAACTCCGATGGGGCAAAGGATTTGCCTGCTAATGACGGATGGGAAGTCATCACAGACCCTAACGGTGGAACGAATAATTATGTTGAGATTACAGATTCTTTTTCTTCTCAAAATACTGTGAATCGAAGTTGGACACTACGTGCTCCATCTGAACCTGGAAATTATGAATTGTATCTAGCAGTTCAACACGGAACTCCGGAAGGCGGGGTTGCAATGAGTGGGATTTCAGATATCAAACCAGTATTGGTCGTAGAAGTTCCTGAAAATTTACCTAGACTTTCTCCAGATTGGGAGCCAATCAATACTAGGGGCTTAGGCGAAGAAACAACAATTACGCTTGATACATTGAATACAGATTCAGCCACGGTTGAACTAATGAACGGTGCCGAAGTGATCGTTATTCCAGTAGTCGACGACCAGTTTACGATACCTGCTGCAGTGAACCCCGGCATAGTTCAATGGAGGGTAATTTTAGAGGGCGAAGGGCCAACTCAAACCTCTCCTTGGTTTAGAATTACAGCACAGGAGCCGGGCTGGGAAGTTGATGAAACAGCATTGTACCTTCAGAGCATAGCATTGTTCCTTTTGTGTGCAGGTTTGGTAATCATGCAGAGGCCCAGGAATGAAGAGGTTACGAAGGAATACGACAACACAGAATTCGTAGCTGCAACAATTGAAGCTAGCCAAGAAACTCAATCCCCACCAATTCCAGATGGAGGAATACCGGCCGGCTGGACTATGGAGCAATGGGAGTACTACGGGCATGAACACCTAGAAAAGATGGAAAGAGGTGAAGTCTGATGATTTCTGCAGGAACGTTTCATGTCATTTCAACCGAATTGACAATCGGTATGTTCGCTCTTTCAGGCGTTGCTTTCTTTCTTTGCATGATAAAAAAAGGCCCAGAATCCCGTGAAGCAGTAGCCCACTGGGCCATGTGTGGGGGATTAATTGCAACTCCATTAGCAATAATTAGCGGCATCAATGCATCACCGGGCGATGGAATTGACAATCCATTATTGGCTAACAAGATGCTACTTTCTATGATATCTGCTGGGTTAGCAGTAGGCGTTCTTGTAAGAAGGAAATTAGGCGCAGAAGTCGATTCGAGACACGCAGGAATAGGTATGGCAGCAGTTGGTTTGATGCTAACTACTGCTGGAATGGGAGGGGAGTTTTCCAGAGGGGAAACGCTACTTCTGTTTGTACCAAAAGAGACAGTAATGATATTCCCATTATGGGCTAGTATCGTATTGATCTTACTAGGGATTGTAATCCTCAGCAAATCAGCCATAGAGCATCGAAGTTGAAGATGGGCTCGGATCAGAATCTACTCCTTCTACCATGCCACGAATTTGCTCTTCTAATTGCTGAGCTTCTTCTAGAAGTGGGCCGTGATCTAAATCTACTACTGGTAACATTTTGTTGAGATGCTCAATGATGACTGCTGCGGCTCTAGCATCAGGGAACCTCGGGTCTGCTTCCACCATTATGCTCATGATATTTCGCCCCCTACTTCCTCCTTCGCTAAGCATTGCACCAGTCATTCCTTTGATGACTCCTTGTTCGAGTAATGGAATTTCCATATCTTTCAAAATTTCAGCCATCATTGGTGTTGCTGCAACTCCGAGGACATCTACATCCGGAGTATCTTCATACTCAACCATTGGCTCATTTCCTTGCAACCCCCCCTTCATTCCTTTGCGGGCGAAAGCATCGATTAGGACCCCCATGGCTGCTTTTTCATTTTTTGACCAAGTAAATATTTCACTTACAATCTCATGCACTAATGGGTCTGGAACAATCAGTTCACTCATCAATAATAGAACCTTATCGCAGCCTTCTATTTTGCAGATAGGCTTACCTAAATACGCCCTGATAGGAGGTAAAGGAACTCCATTTTGAACTAAGCAAATTGCGGGTAACTTAGGATGCGCAACCCCGCCAATGAATTCAAGCTCAAGGTGATCGATTAGAAAATGCGCAACCACACTAGATACCATTCCTACACTGGGAAAGCAACACACTACTAGTGCATCTTCGATATCAGCACTCTTGTCAAGCCAAACCTTTGCCCCTTCCATAACCTTAGGACAACACACTCGTGTATAATCTCGCCCCCTTTGATGCTCTAAAATAATCCCAAGCAATTTGAAGGGGAAGCGTATAGCCTGATTATGGGCGAGGAAAGAGCACACACTCTTTCTCCTTCAGCGTGGAATCGTTTTGAGACCTGCCCCCGGATGTATTGGTTGAGTAGGCAAAAGTTGCCAAGAAAGGCAGGAATGGCTGCCAGCGTTGGAACTGCCGTACATGCTTCGATTGAAGATTTGTTACAAATCGACTTGTCTCATCTAAAACCTAGTGACACAAGATGGCTTCCTAAATTGGCTGAAGACTACCTGAAAACAAGATGGGAAGAAGAGAAGGAAGTATTCTTTGCAACACCTAGACGCCCAATGTGGAAAGAGAAAGAGTGGGATAAGGCCAAAAGAATGCAAAGAGGTGCGATTAAGATGCTTCTAGAATTCATAGGGGCAAAAGGTGTAACTCCACTAAAGACATCTGTAGCCCTTTGGAACAAATTGCTATCCAGGGTGATTGCAGTTGAAGGGGAATTACGGACTAAAGATAATCGCTTAATGGGGCGACTAGATATGCTGTTTGCCGATGTTGGAGAAGACGGTAATCTCAACGGATGGATAGTTGCTGATTTGAAAACAGGTCGAGCGCCAGAGTCTGAATTGAAGCCTGAAGTACAGAGGCAATTGCTTCTGTACCGGGATATTTTACTGTCTAACAATCCGAATGCACCTCCTGTCAAAACAGAAGGATGGTATACAGCCAATGCAACTCGGTATACCGCGAACGGCTCTTCTGTAATGGATTCCGCCTTAGCTGCATGGGAAGCGACCAAACCTAGTGAGACACCTTTGGATGCAACTCCAGGCCAATCCTCTTGTGGTGGATTTTGTGATTGGAAAGCATGGTGCCCACATTGGTGGAATTGGAGATCTGAAAATGGTACTTTAGGTAGTGGTGATTTTTCAGATTCGGTTATTCTATTGCATCACTTCGATGAAAACAATGGCTCCGGTATTGCAGAGATTTGTGAACCAGCCAACGCCGAGGGAAGACCAATGCCTACTGGATTACAAGTTCCAATAACTTTTGATGGCCGTGGAAAAGAAGCCCTGCAAGAATTACTTTCTACGGGCCACCAAGGACCAATTTTTATCGGCGGAGCAATGACAAATAGAGAAACATGGAGAGTTGGTCATTGGTGCGACGTACTCGCCTGGTCACCAATCCCTGATGCTTGATACAAACTCACTGAGAGTGTTTCTTGCAGCCTCATCTTCTACACCATTGGGTGATAATAACCAGTCCAAATACCTCGGGTCTTCTTTCCCAATAGTGTGCAAATCTTTCCCGCGATGCCTTCCAAACCCAACGATGTATACGCCGTCGTCAATTTTTATCCTACCTTGTTTGTCAAGGGAATCCAAGTCTCCTAAAGAACGTCCCAACTCACTTTCATCTCTACGAACTTCGCCATTGATTAGCCATTGTTCAATTTCTACTAACGACCGCCTAAAACTCGACGGGTGATCTCGCATCAATTTCCAAAGCAGGAGTAAACTTGCAGCAGCATCAGCCGCAGCATCGTGAGCATTCGACAAATCGATTCCATTTCTTGCACACTGCGCCCCTAGGTTGTGAGGCCGCGGGATCTTTAACCTACGGACCATCTCCAATGTGTCTAGAACTACCAGGGGTTCAGGAGGAACCATTCCACATCTGTAATACTCATTTTGTAGTAGTGGCATATCGAATCTACGAGCATTATGCCCTACGATAACTGCACCATCCATCAAATCGAAAAGTTCCGCTGCATAATGTTTGAAAACAGGCTCATTGCGAACCTTTGAATCATATATTCCATGTACCCTTGATGCACCAGAAGGAATCGGCCTTTGAGGGTTGATTAGTACGTCATAGTGCACAGTTTCACCGTTTGATTCAGCACCGATTAGTGCTACCTGCACAATGCGATCATTATTAGTCGAAATACCTGTAGTTTCTAAGTCGAAAGCTAGGACTTTGTGCCCCTCGAGAATATCGACCATGGTATCGGGTAAAGTCCGACCCAAATGAACATCACTACACAATTTCTATTTCTTTGATAATAGAGGACAACATATGGGCATCAGAGATTGGTTTAAGAAAAAGTCGGAAAAGCCGGAAGTTGGAACCGAGTCACCAATACAATTACCCGAACTCGACAAAGATGCTCTTTTTGCGGAAACTCTCTCAGCCTTAGATTCAGAAGAAGTTGAATTGGCACCAGAATTAGTCGTTGAAACCACCCCTGAATATGATGTAGGGGATGTCGATGTTAGTGCATTATTAGATGAAGAAATGGAATCAAATTATGACCTGAATACCGTCGAGGGTTCCGAAATAGAAGATATGCTTGCAGATGCTAAGATAATCGGCGACCTACCTGAAGAAGTAGAAATCTAATCTTGTAAATCCTATCCATATAGGGGGCATTATTAGATATGAAGCGTTCTAGGGCATGTTATGGACAGAAAGGGAGGCTTGTTTCTAACAGCCCTACTTTTGGTTCAATTGCTAGCGGGGTGTACTAGTGTTTTGGATGAAACTGTTGACCCAAGGGCGGTTCTGACAGCAACTCCTTCAGAGATACAACAAGGTGAAGAAGTAACCTTTGATGCCCGAGGATCCGATGCAATAGAAGGCGTCATCACAGAGTTCAATTGGGACTTTGGGGATGGGACTGAAATAACAACACTAGCAGGTTTTACTTCCCATCAGTTCCAAAAATCCGGTCAATTCAATGTCCAATTAACAGTAGTTAACGATCAAGGAGGGTCCGATTCCACCAGCATTCTAGTTCGTGTTAACGGAGCACCTTTGCTAAACCTCTCAATTCCAGAAGTTGTCCGTAGTGGAGACATTGTGCTCCTTGATGCATCAAGAACAACAGACCCAGAAGGCGCTCCAATGTATTTCACCTGGGATCTAAATTTCTTAGAAGATAGTGACAGCGATGGCGATGCTAGAAACGACATTGATTCTACAGAAGAGATGGTTTACTTGCCAACAGAATCGAGTGGGACGATTCTTGGCTCGGTAACCGTTGATGACAGACAGGGCGGAGTTGCCACTGAACAATTTACAATTGAAGTGCAACCTCGCCGATACAAGGTTTCATGGGTCCAGAATACCCTTGAATGGAATTATGACGAATATCTGGACCAAGGTGAAAGCTGGAGCGATAACATGACCCCTGGTGATGGTGCAAGGATAATGGCTTACGACGCACTATTGGAGTTAGACCAAGACTTAATTTTACCACCTGATGATTTTACCCTATCAATAAACATCGTAGATGACGGACATCGAAAGAGTGCTGAAACAAGTCCCGGTAACATTACAAGAAACGAGACCACAACTGCAGAACTAAATGCCAGTAGTTTGAATCCTAGTGGTGAAGAGGGAGTGTTTGAAGCAGACAGTGAAGAACAACTATTGCAAGCGTTGCTAAATGAGCCAGGTGCACGCTTCGGCCAAGGTGAATGGATTTGGACAATCGTTGCTCAAAATGCCAACCCCGACTCCCAATTCCCTGGCCAGCCCGACCCTGATACTGGAAACGATTGGACACTAACGATTGTAATCACAATTCTAACTCCGGTACTTACCGAAGTTGCTTACGAGTAATCAACTGAATTGAATTGGTTGAACTGTTTTCCAGTTAGCATTAGCTAATTTCTTTGCCTTTCCGTCAGCGATGATTGGATGGATTTTATTCAATCTTCCATGCATCCCCTGCACACTGAACTTTACACGAAGCTCAACCATACGCTCCCTTTCAGCAGCCTCGATCTGCTCATCGTCTAAATCTACGCTAGCCATCTCTACTCCGGTTGTAGCAGATGAAATAGAGAACCTCTTTCCGTTGACGTGGGCGACAGGTCTGAAGTCCATATCGTCAGGATTATTCATCAATACTTCTAGGTCGATGGAAAGGTAATCGCGAACGTTGACACGCTTGATATTGATGGAATCTACCATGATGACCAAACATGCCGAGAGGGCGGGTATTCAAAATCTCTCGCATTAAGCCGGGGCATTGGGTATTCACCCTAGTGTTTGATATGGGTTGACTGAAATGTGCAAATTATGTCCCCCCCTACTATCGGCCAAGGTACACAAAAGAAAGCCAGACTGCAGAGACTCAAAGACGAAGTCAAGAGATTTGTATTTGCTAATCCAGGTTGTAGTGCGCAAACGATTGTGGCACACTTAAGCCATGACAAAAAACTACGAAATCATGGATTAACTCCAAGAAAAATTGGGTTCTTCATACCACGTCATTTGAAAGCACACCTTGTATGGTGGCAAGACCATGTCGCAGGAAGGAGAGTTTACGGGCCTGACGATTATGATGAATCGACAGTCTGAAAGAGTTTCATCTCCGACCTAGTAACATGGCTGGGGTTACTGCGTACTTTGATCTTGATGGCACCTTGCTAGATGCGTCAAGTGAAAAAAGCCTCACTGCACTCTTGTCAAAGAGGAGGCCGTGGCGAATTCCATTGGGTGCGACCATGTGGTCCCTAGGCTTTATTGGAAACTTATTACGAGCTCGCTCAGTATATGATGCTGCTAGAAACAGAGGCCATCTTGCATTATGCAATTGGGAAACCCTACGTCAATTATCTTCAGAACTAGTTGAATCTAAATTGTCTAGTAGAGTTACATTGGAGGCGCTTGAAAGACTTGAATGGCATCGTGAACAGGGCCATAGATTAGTTCTAGTCACAGCCACAGTCATGCCAATGGCTCAGGCAATGGCCGATTATTTAGCAATGGATGCAGTCTATGGATGCGGACCTGAAAACATGACGGGGATTATGAGCGGTTCTGAAAGGGGATGGAGTGTCCCTAGGCGGAAAGGAAAAGTTCCAATCGTTCAAGCAGACGCAGAATCAGTCGGTCACAATTTAGCAGAGTGCTGGGGATATGGGAATACACACGCTGATTCATTTTTCATGTCTATTACAGGAAACCCTGTTGCAGTAAATGCAGAAGGTAGACTGAAATCACTTGCAAAAGAGAAACAGTGGACTCAATTTGAATGGCGCATATGATGCGCCCGTCGCGCTTAAATGGGGAAGGCAGGTCGCCGAGACTGCACTGGCCCCATAGTGTAGCCTGGATATCACAGTGGCTTGCGGAGCCACGAACCCGTGTTCGAATCGCGGTGGGGCCGCTCTTACTCTTCTTCGGTGACTAGAGTAATCTTTTGTTGCAGCGCCATCCTTGCTGATGAGTTTAGCAACGGTAGTAGTGCCATCGCCACACAAATAGACATACAAAGGCCACACATGTAAGACATCAATCTTGTAATTTCAGTAACACCTTCAGGTAGTATGTCCTCTGAAACTCCAACCATCATCCACGTGCCGCTAAAACCGCCAATCAGGCCAACGACAGATCCTAGGATGGATAATTTAACTCCAAGAATATTCAGACGGAATAGCATAAAACCGCCTGACAGGACTAGCAAACCTCCAACAAGTAGCGAATAACCTCTAACAGAATATGCTCCAGAATCTCTCACTTCATCATGATACTCTTGGTAATCATCTGCAGTGATATTCAATTTTTGGTTTTCATAATTCTCTAAAATCGGGTCTAAATCTGCTTCTGGAAAATCATCAGCCATCGAATTCTGAACGTCTCCCCATCCAATTAGAATCATCAGTATAGAACCTAGAATGAGCAAGATTGCAATGGTCTTTGGACCCTTCTTGTCTGGTTTAGGAGAGAACAAAGAAGCAGGAGGTGCAAGACCATCATCGCCACTCATTCGTATTGAGAAATCATCACTCATTAGTACAGGCCTCCAATCCATTACGTAGAGTGTCTGGAATGACTAGCGAGGTCATATCCTTCATACTCACACAAACCGTAACCTGTTCACTGGACCAAAGAAGTTCTTCATTTTGGTTGTGAAATCTGTATTGCCAGGTGCAAGACTTATTGCCAACTTTGGAAATCCAGATAGTTGCAGTTACACTGTCACCATATCTGAAAGGTGAGTGAAATTCTGATTTTATGTCAACTACGGGAAAGCCGATTTCCATTTTACCAATGATATGAGAATAATCAAAACCACATATTTCATTCCAAGACTCCTCAAAGAAACGATGAGCAAGATCGTATATTCTTGGATAGAAAGCTATCCCGGCCATGTCTAGCATTGGGAAGTCTACCCGTCTAGTCAAACGAACTGCCATGAGCCTTCCTAAGAGAACCACTTATTCAAGCATCCTCGGGCTTGGGCCATTTTTTGGCTAAAATTTTAGCAAGGTCGTCATCCAATTTGGCATTCCACCAATCACTTCCTTGCCATATCGCATACCTTCCGCGTATTCCTCGAATATCTGCTCCTTCGAATGAACAGTTTCTGAAGTTAGATAGGTTTAATCTTGCTTTCCTAAGGTCAGCACCACGAAAATCGCTGTTATCAAATGCCGATTTCATTAAGTCAACCTCTACCATCGAAGCTCTTCTAAAATCTGAATTTACGAAGTTTCCTTCTGTCAAATCAGCATTATCAAGGATGGACCTTCGGAAATTAGAACGCGGATGGTTACCTCTTCGCAACAATTCGTTTGCACGATTTTGGAAAGACCAATCCAGAGGAATTTCTTCCTTGTCGGTACTGCTGCCCGACATTACCATATAATCACCATCAGAATCGACTACGTTTGTCGAGATGTGCGCGCCCTTCAGGAGTTAGAATTGCATACCTGTTCTTTTCCTTTGCAGAAGGCGGTGTCACCAAGAATCCCTTTTCTCGAAGCCTGTTGAGGTAAAGAGAAAGGTTGCCAGGGGGCTCCAAACCCGCATCGATGAATAGTTGATCAATGACGCGAGGAGGACTATCATTTACACCTTCAACATCTCGAAGATACTGAATTGCACCGAGAACTTGGTCAGGTTTTCGAATTAGGCTGCAGTTTTCGATAAGAGCCCTGAAAGCAGAACCACGTTCTGGTAAGCCGGCTTCACGAGCAGCGCCAACGGCCGCTTCGATAGCGCGCTCTCTTGCATTTCGTATTCGCGAAAGCGCTATCGACCAAGTATCATCTTGCCTAACTCTTGTGAGACGCTCATCAACACTTGTCTGAGCGCCAGTAAGGTCAATCTCAACATCTCCTGCGCGAATCAGCACTCTTGTATCGTCTTCCATCATAGTCACCTTTTTTCCATGCACACCGTCTCGAAATTACAACAAGAATTCCGTTTCTGACTAATTCGACCTCGGACATATGGGTATTAAAGCCCTGTTTGTCTCAGTACACAATGTTATTACGGCCGCCTATTAAATAACATTACGGCTTAAAACAATATCATTCTAAATCACAATTTCTTGATTACAAGGGGGATAAGGCACTTGAAGGGGCGCCATATTCAACAGATTACCCGGGTGCTAAAAATGAAGCGTCTTTCTCCGATTTTACTTACGGCCCTACTACTGGTATCCTGTTTTCCGATAAGTTACGTGTCGGCATCAGGAGAGTCAACAAACATTTCTTCATTTTCAGGAGGGTTTGCCTCCGTTGAAATCAATTTACAAGGAGGGGCAACAAACAATTCAGCAACCATAGATGTTCCTCGTAATGTAACGTTTCAAACCTCATTTTTCAATCTGAATGTGGACCACAGTGATCAAACCCCAGGCCAGGTCTGGCTCGATTTAAATGAAGATGGAGTATTCGAATGGGAGTTCACTGATACTGGCTATGGCGATATTGGGCACCAGAATCAATTCTATGACGGAAACACTTCTATTACTACAGCTCTAGGTAATGGAACCAGTTCAGCCCCTGATATCTTGGTGCCATCGGGTGCGACTATACAATCTTCAAATCTGAATATCAGTTTTGCTCCACAAGTAGGAGGAGGGTATTTCCAGATTGGAGAATACCAACAAGTCGTAGAATCCGATATTGACGGAGACGGGCTGCCGGAACCGGTATTTTTGTCAGCACAAGATCCGACTAATTATTCTACCACAATTGTATGGGCCGATTGGAATTCCTCTGGAATTACGATTTCCACTCCGATTTCATCATGTGATAACGCAACATCTCTGTCAGTAGGGGATTTGAATGGCGATGGCAGCCAGGACCTAATTTCCTTCTCGATATTTTCTAGCACAGCATGCGTACATATGGCGAACGGCACATCATTTGACCCAGTGCTAAACCTTTCACTTTCCAGCGGTTTAATTTCTGCCAAAATTGGAGACATGAATAAAGATGGATTA
This sequence comes from Candidatus Poseidoniaceae archaeon, assembly GCA_045568475.1. GTDB lineage: Archaea > Thermoplasmatota > Poseidoniia > Poseidoniales > Poseidoniaceae > MGIIa-K1. The sequence continues at coordinate 13,084 of JBJLAY010000028.1, forward strand.
GATGACATCGTATCAATTCATCAAATGGGAGTACTAGAATTCAACACATGGTCAAATGCATCATGGAACTTAGCATCTAGTTCTTCAACAGTGATTAACCCAAACGGCTCTGAAGGTATTCCTGCGAACTTACTATCATTACATTCTAATGATTTCTTTTCTAATGGTAACGAATCTGTTTTGGTGATGGACAATACTGGGCATTGGACTAACTGGGCTATTTTTAATGGGGCATGGGGCGGGCCACTAACTAGTTTTGATGGCATTAATAATAATGAAATTATTACCGATTTAGACGGGGATGGAGATGTTGATTTGATTGGAAGCAATGATCAAGGATACGCGTTTTTAATCAATAATGGAACGCAATGGAACACAACTATTGTTCAAACTCAAATCGATCTATTGGACTCAACAATTAGTGACTTTGACGGAGACGGCGTCCTTGACTTGTTAACTCCAGCACCCGGCGTTGCTGATAACTCTAATTTGACTATTGAAGGTAATATCACTCACCGGACAATTAACTCATCGAGTCTTGGAAATGTGGCGAACTATGTCTTAGAGCCATGGTCTATGCCAACTTCGATAAGTACCATGGACATGGATAATGATGGAGTAATGGAACAAATTATCGGTGCTGGAGAGATTAGCAAAGGCGTTTTCATTGGAGGCTGGCACAACATCGAATTAGATGCTGACGGCGATGGAACAACCGAGATGGAGGCTACAGGATATGCCGGTGACTCCGTCAATAATCTGAATCCATTGATGATGATGGATGAAACAAACGAAATCAAAGAAGATTTAATTCCGGTATTAGCTAATCTACCGTCCACTTTGGATTCCTATGGGATTGCAATGAGTGTGTATTCAATAGAAGTAAACACCAGTGGAATGGGACAATTCACTTTTTCAGGCCTGGATGTTGGATATGATTGTAGTTTCCTAGTAGATGTAAACCCTCATGCTACAACAAACCTTACCAATGTACTGAACCAAGGAATGACAGCAGGTACGGGTAATTACACAGTTAGTTTCCCAGTAAATTCATCCAAAGCAGGAGTAGTAACATTGAGTAATATTGGAGCAATATTCATCCAAGGTGCTCCAAATTTGGCATTACCGATTCAGCCTACACTGGTTTTAGACTCAGTTACCAATGAAGAAGTAGTTCTATCCTGGAACGAAGTATTCGAATTCGGTGATGATTTTGTTGAATTTGAGATATTCAGGTTGGAATCAGCAAATGCAACCTTGTCTCTGGTAGATGTTTACAATACATCAGGGGCTCAAAACATGACCACAGATACCAATATTTCTGTCGGCTCAACCTATTGGTATTCCGTTAGATCTGTTCACCTATACGGGGTCACATCGAATATGTCCAATACAATTGAGGTCACAATCCCATATCCAAACCCTCCTTCAGCGGTAGAGGGCGTTGTAATCATAGATGTTGCAAATGATACAGGCGGTGTGCTTTCAGTTTCGTGGAACAGCTCAACAGAAGTAATCGATCACTACGAAGTTTACCTTGAAAACAGTTCATTCAGTAGTATCTCCGGACTTACAAGTATTGCTAGCGTGCCTTCATCCATCAACTCAACAAATCTTACAGGTTTGATAGATTCTAATGAATATTGGGTCGCAGTTGTTGCTGTTGACCAGTATGGTAATTCAACAAGTGCAGTCATTTCAGTTGGGCCAGCATATTCTAGAAACGACGTTCCAGTTGTTCTCGATTATGAAATTACAGTAACTTCTGAAATCATCTTGGGTTCGCCATTCGTATTGGAAATAATTCTTGAAGACGAAGTAGCCAATATCGAAAATGGCAACATGATGGTGTCAATGGAAACCACTTCCGGAATATATCCGATTTCAACTAATTGGGATGGAATTAATCTTACAGATTTTGCAGATTTGGGAGTTTTCACTACTGACATATATGGCGACGTTACCTTTTGGGCTAACTTCAGTGGGTATGCAGGAGATGCTCAGAATCGAGAGATATCCTCTAAGTCAGTTTCAGCAACCTCAACGGTAAATATTGGGGCAACACTCTCTTCATCCGAAGACACATATGAGTTAGATTGGGATAATGAAACCGATGTACGCATCAATATAGATGCTGCCAATCCACAACAGTATGCACTGTTAGATGGAGCTATGATAACCTGGTCAATTCATAACAACACTACCAACCAATCTCTTACAGGAACAGAACAAATCAGTGATAATTTCACCCAATTCCTAATTAATTTCCCAGGAGGAGGAATATTGTTCGTAAATTTAACTGAACCCGGATGGATAAGTACGGGGCAGGGTCCACTAGAAATCAGTCTGGTACCTTACGGGACGAGTGTTGAAGAAAACGAGACCGATGACAACGACACAAACCCAACTCCTTGGAATCCAGATGTCATGAACGATGTTAATCTTGATTGTGGAGAAGTAATAATTGATCCATCCGTGGTTCAAAAAATTGATTGTACTTTCACTAATACCAATAATTACAGCATCGAGATCTCACTCGAACCGGATGGTTGGTCTGATTGGTCCGATTTCATCATATTTGAACCATCAGCTGGACAAGGCGAATTCGTACTAAACGATAGTGCAAGTTCAGTGATTGAAATCAGAGTTGAAGTATTACAGAACCTTTCTGAGAATGCATTGGTTAATGGCTTAATTCAAATCGACATTAGACAAGGTCCTAAGGATTACATATATCCTGGAGACAAACCGCTAACTTTCGAAATTCAGTGGACACTTATTGGAGAAGAACCAGTTGTAACTCCTGATCCTGTTGACGAGGAAGATACTGGCAATAATTCAGGTACCTCGGACACAAGCTCTAGTAGCAATAACATGTTGATATTTGGAGGAATTGGTGCTGTTGCATTAGGAGGGCTAGTGATATTCATAGTTCTAAGAATAAGAAATAGCGACCTGGACGAGTGGGGAGAAGAGGACCTTGACATGGATCCTGAAGTACAAACAGATAGAATTTCAAAACCTCTTCCAGTAGGAGTTGCACTTGATGAATTTGAAGATAAAACAATCATTGATGATACTCCTGACAAACCTGATTTCATATCAGATTTCGATGATGGTGATGACTATGCCGATACTCTTGAATCGGATGAAGGCGAATACGAAAGTGAAGATGCAGTGGACTCAGAGGAAGAATATCAAGAGGATTATACTGAAGAATCAGAAGATGACTCTGGAATAACAGTTGATGAAAACGGAACAGAGTGGTATGAAGATGAAGTTGGTGTTTGGTGGTTTAGAGACCCTGGCGAAGAAGATTGGTCAGAATTCGTCGAGTGAAATTCGTAATACCTTTGAATGAGTCGGGAGCAGGAGAATACATGGCGGGCCAAGCATCGTATGACCTAGTTCTAAACAAAGATGCAGACCCTCGTACCGGCGGTATTGCAATTTGTGGCTTTTCTACAGTTGGTATGGTTGGAGTTATTGCGGCCTCACATGTCATTAGCCAATTAGATTTGACTCAACAAGGAACTGTTCTGAATTCAGAGTTCCCAGCAATGGCACTAGTCCACCATGAAGTCCCAAAACACCCAGTTAGAGTCTATCAAGGTAACAATGTTGGTGTATTCACAGCAGAGGTAAGGTTTGGCCCTGAGCGTGATGTACTATTCGCAAATACTGTACTCGAATGGTTCACTAAAGGCGGATTTGACCAATTGATTGTTATTGATGGAGTCGCCAGAGAAAACCTCGATGACCGAGATGGTTCTTTGTACGGAGTTAGCGCTTCGAAAGCCGGACGCGACCGGCTTAAGAAGGCAGGAATCGAACCTGTAAGGCAAGGCGTTGTAGCAGGAATTGCAGGTTATCTAATCGCGGAAGGGGACCGCCTAGGTCTTGACATTACAGCAATTTTGGCAGATTGTAATCCGATGTTCCCAGACGCTAGAGCTGCAGCGATGGCAATCGAAGCAGTTAGTGAATTGACGGAATTTGATATTCCTCTATCATCTCTCTTAGAAGATGCTAGGAAGATAGAAGATAGTGTAAGAGAAGTGTTTGAGAACTCTCAAACAATGTTGCCTGCACCTGGTGATGAAATAGATCCGTCATTCAGCTGAACGGGTGACTTCGAGGATGGTTTGCCAGTCGGCGTTTGTTGCAAACATCGCTTCTGGCATATGGCAACGTGCCATCTTGAACCCTGCTTCTTCAAGTCCGGATTTAATTTTCTTCATCGAAGGTATTTGTCCAACTCCTGCAGCAATTCCTAAGTCATCTACAGCAATTAGCAAATGGTTTTGTGATAGCAATTCAGCAGATTCAGCAATATGCCTAACGGTTCTTTCAATCTCCCTTTGAGAATGTTCAATATCGATATCATCCCAATCATCAGGCAAATCTTCATCATTTCCAGAGCACAAAGCAATCGCCTTTTCCGCAGTCATTCTGCCTGCAATGGTAGCATCAAAGAGGGGCCCGGTCCACATTGGTCCTGAGAATTCACCTTCTGCTTGTGTTGAGAAATGATACGGATTGGAGCGAATACGATATCCGATATTATCCTTCCAATCCGAAGCCTCTTCTTTCGACCTTTTCAACAGAACACTAACACGAACATGGTGTCCATCAAATAGCGATAAAATCGGATGGATTGATCTATCGTGCATCGCTGCTATACGAGCAATAGTCCCTAACAGAATTCGTGTTGCATCATCATGCATGTAGGAATCTGTTATTCCAACAGCGCCATATCTTCTGGCCGCGCTGGTTTTAGCAGAACCGCATAGCGCAGCAGTATCGGTAGCGGTAACTTCCAGAACTCCAACTCTAGAAATTGCTTGTATTGCAGCATCAAGGAACCCTACTGGTGAGCCAAAAGGGTCCAAATCAATCCACTGGAATGGAGCTTCAATCATCAATTTGTTAGCATCACCTTCAACCCAATGAATACCATCTTCGACAACCCCTTTCTGTTCTCTTGCAAAGCGACTCGGTTCAGGAACCCATTCCAAATCATCACCTACTGGGTTGGCTTTATGCGATTTTCTCGCCCATGCTAAGGCGTCAGAATCTAAATCATTAGCAGTAATTCTCAATAGATCCTGTGATGGAATTTCCTTTCTCCATCTTCGCGGCCTAACACCCGTTGCACAAAGAGCATCTAATGCCCTGATGGTTTTCCCTTCAGGTACCAACCAACCATTTTCAATCGCATCCGCTAACAGCATTACAGAACGAGTTCTAGCAGGAGCCATTGCCGGATTCAGAAACCCTTCACCGGTCTTTGCCGCAGGCCCTCTTGGCATATGCGAAGGTTTAGGCTGGTGATTTTGAAGATGGACAGTTGTCCTTCCTTCTAGCCAGATATGCCCCGGCCAACCTTCAGGTTCCATATTTAGTCCTCAATAGTGCTCGAACACAATATCTGGATTAGCGTGTGTAACTTTGTGTCCATTATCCACAACTTCGCCGATAATTGCACACCCTGGCATTCTTTCTTCTAACCACTTGTAGACAGAATCTGCAACACTTGCCTCAACAGCAATTATCATCCCACATCCCATATTGAATGTACGATGCATTTCCCTATCTGTAACATTCCCATGCTTCTGAATCCAGTTGAATTCAGGAAGTATCGGTAAGGGATTAGATATTTCCCATCCAAGGGAGTCATGGAGCCTCAGTAGATTGGAAAGGCCACCTCCAGTAACGTGGCAAATCCCATGAATTTCGCTTGTCGCACATGGGCCATCTTGAATCATATCGACGATAGGATCGCAATAAATCCTAGTTGGGTTAAGAAATACTTCACCAAGTGTGACAGGGCCTTCATTGAATCTTTCAATACGCCCTTCATCTATCTCAAAAGGAGCAGTATCTTCCCACGATGCACCACAGTGGGAAACAACGTTCCTGACCAAAGAATACCCATTAGAGTGTACTCCTGAAGATGGCATACCGATTAGCACATCTCCTTCTTTCAAATTCGCACCCGTGATTTCGCTGCCTTTCGCTAACCATCCTAGAGCTGTTCCAGATAGGTCTAGTTCGGTCACAATACCAGGTAGACTCGCAGTCTCACCGCCAGCAAGAGTGACCCTTGCTCTACGGCATGCTTCTGCTAAACTAGCACCTAGTGCTGCATGCACCACAGGGTCTGGCTTTGGAACCGCGATGTAATCGACGAATGCAATTGGTTCTGCACCAACGCACAATAAATCATTGACATTCATTGCCATACAATCAATACCAACTCCAGCCCATTGATTCAATTTTGTAGCGATTGATAATTTTGAGCCAACACCGTCTGTTGCTAATGCTAGGTAATTGTCTCCAAATTCAACTAAGCCGCCAAAGCCACCAGGTAGGTCAACAGGCGCACCAGGGCTGCCGGGCTTCCTAACCGAACGAGATAACGCGCCTACTAAAGCGCCCACAGCATTGCCTTCGAGATCAATGTCGACACCACTGCCAGCGTAGTCGAGGCCCTCTGCCATGTCACTTCCCAATCATAGGCCTCTCATCATGATACCGATTGAATTCGATTTGCTATCCAAGGCAAGGAGAGGTCTAGTCTGTGATCAATCCCACTATGAGTTCCGGGGAACTCTTCCCATTCGTGAGCGATTTGTAATTCGTTCATACGGGCATGTAGTTGTCGTAATCCAAATTGTATATTGTACTGGTCAGAATCGCCGACATCTATCCAGCATGGAGGCAATGTCCTGTGGTCCTCAATCATGTTTAGTGGGTCCCACGACCTCCATTCAGCCCATTTTTCATCATCAAAGATACAATTTTCATCAACGGGTAAAGTTCCATCACTGTATGTTGCAGCCATTGCAGCAATCATCAAAGTATGAAAATCATCGGGTTTGAGGGATTTTGAATTCTTAACGTAATTCAAGAACCCAGCCATTCCTCCGTGGTTTTTGATTTGAGTTAGAGTACTGCCCATTTCTATCCCAAATAATAATTCAAAACCACAATCTCCAGAATGGCAAGCTACAGCACTCCAGCAATCATCTAACATTCCGCGTACAAGTGCGCCATAACCTCCACTTGATTTTCCAACTAAACCAAATCCACTGACATCATATCGCGAATTAATTTCATTTCGAAGATCGTCCTTCAACCAACTACCCCAATCGCCAACAATTTCAGAATCAATGAATTGGTTACCGCCCAGTGAAGTAAATGTGTCAGGCATTACAAGAATCGAAGGTGGCATTATCCCACTCTTGACCAAACGCTCGTGACGCTGTGGCAGTGTTTCACTAAACGCCCTCCAATTCGCTCTGGCAAAGCCAGTTCCAGTAAATGGGGCGAGATAGATAATACAAGGGAGAGGGCCAACACCTCCGGGTGAAATATGCACCATAACTTCCCTTTCGATAGGGTCTCCAATTTGATTTTCCAAATTAGCAGAAGAAAAAGAAAATCTTTCGATAGTTCCTCTGATGGGTTCAAAAGAGTGGGCGGGCATGAACCTGCGATGGGCTTCAAGGAAATGTGCTTGGCGGTATTCCAATGGAAGCCATTGGAGGTTGAATGATGCGATTAAATTCCAGTGGAAATGAAGGGGAAGAGTTGTTCAAACTCAATGATTATATGCGGCCGACAACGGCTCAAGATGTCCGGTTGGGGGATTTACAATGACTATCCAAGAATTTGATTTGCCAGCCAGGTGGCGTTCACTCCTACTGGACAATTACAGTGAAGCAATCCACAACCTCGAAGTTTCTTGGCCCGACGTGCAGTCATTAGAGGTCTCATACAGGGACATAGAATCCTTTGATCCCGATTTCGCATTATCAATTGTCGAGGAGCCCGAAAATAACACTCAGGCTGCTAATCAAGCATTGGGGCTTCTTTTAGCAGAATTAGGCTCTCCAAGAATCGTTGCATTCGTTCGTATCATCGAGTTACCGTCGGATACCCATCGTACAGTTAGGCAACTTCGTAGCGAAGATTTAGGATCGATGATTTCAGTCGATGCAATTGCAACAAAGATTGGTAGAGTTTTACCTAGAACATACGAGGGTTCGTTTGTTTGTGTAGCATGCGGTCATTCAACAAGAGTAAGTCAACCGAATGAACAAGAATTGATTGAGCCCATAGAGTGTTTCGAAATAGATGGCGGGTGCGGGAGGCGCAAAGGTCAGACACGCTTCGTCCAAAGAGTGGAAGAATCGATTTTGATCGACACCCAATTCATCGAGTTACAAGAGCCCCCTGAAAACCTTCGAGGAGGAGTACAACCGGAGAGGATCCTTTGTATCGCAGAGCATGATATCGCAGGCCAACTAAATCCCGGTGACCGCGTTACTGCAAACGGCATGCTATTCGTTCGTTCGCAAAGGAAATCCGGGAAAGACACCCCGATTTTTGATATATTTATGCGAATCCACAGTATTCAAAGAGAAAGTATTCCGTTAGAAGAAATTCAAATTTCAGAAGACGAGGAGAGGGAAATAAAGGAATTAGCCCGCCGTGATGACATCCACCAATTGCTAAGAGATTCGATTGCCCCTTCCATTTTCGGCATGTCTATGCAGAAAGAGACTCTAATGCTACAATTATTCGGCGGAGTTGCATCTAAGGCAAGTGATGGTACCAGGTTGAGAGGAGACATTCACATCTTGCTAATGGGAGACCCCGGTGTTGCAAAGTCCCAACTTCTTTCTTACATGTCACAGATTTCACCACGTGGAAGATTTACTTCAGGTATGTCTGCTTCTGCAGCGGGATTAACTGCAGCAGCAGTTCAAGATTCAGCTGCCGATGGACGTTGGACTTTAGAGGCAGGAGCATTAGCACTTGCAGATTTAGGCCTAGCAGCAATTGACGAATTCGACAAGATGAATGAGAACGACCGCTCATCGATGCACGAAGCAATGGAGCAACAAAGAATTTCAATTTCTAAAGCCGGAATTAACGCAACACTTTCCACAAGATGTGCAATTCTCGCTGCGGCAAACCCGAAAGCAGGCCGATTCCAATCAGTCTCTGAAGTGCCATTCACCCAGCAAATCAACCTCAAGCCGGCTCTAATATCTAGGTTTGATGTAATATGGTTGCTAACCGATCAACCCGAAGCCGACTTCGACACCAGAATCGCAAATCACATCATGAACAATCGTGCAAACTCAACCCCTGAGATTCTTATTGATCAAGGCAGTGCTGTTGACCCCTCCAAAACTTCAGCACACGATGGACTTGACGAAAATAAAGGAATTGTTAATCGGGACATGATTAGGAAATACGTTGCATTTGCAAAGAGAACAATCCACCCCACACTATCTCCGGAAGCTCAAAACCTGTTGCGAGAATATTATGTTGAAACAAGAAGAAAAGGTGGAGAATCACACGATTCAATCGCAATCTCAGCAAGGGCAATAGAAGGCCTTTATCGTTTAGCACAAGCATCAGCAAGAGTGCGATTGTCTGAAGAAGCGACCACAGAAGATGCAGAACGCTCAATTCGCCTAACTAAAACATGGCGACATGAATTAATGGGCGATAATTTCGATGAGACCACACTTCAGTCCGGGAAGAAAGCGACAGCCAGAAATCGAGAAAGAACCATCCTTGAAATCGTTCGAAGAATATATGTCGAAACAGGACAGTTCGTTTCTCTCAATGATGTTCTGACCGAAGCAGGGCGCAGCGACATTTCCCGCGATGTTGCCGAAGATCTGATTGATGCATTATGCCGAGACGGTAGACTGATGCGTCCTGGTGGATACGAGACACTACAGCCGGTATGATACGATGCGCTCATATCGATGAGGCTCTACAGGTGGTAACATGGAACCGGAAGGCGATGTGGCAACTCCCGCACTGCTAGACCCAGAAGGTCTAGGTTTCATGTGTGGAATTGAGGTACATCAGCAGTTGGCTACCGGTAAGTTACACTCCCGTCAACCTGGAGTTCTACACGATATCACTATCGAGACACTCCCGGAAGATTGGCCTAAATTTCCTCGTCGCCTACGCTCTGCAAGAGGCGAAGGCGGAACAGTAGATGTTGCTGCAAGATTCGAATCTCGTCGTAATCGATCATTCGTTTACTGCCAATCGCCCAACTCAGGTTTGATTGAACTCGACGAGCAACCTCCATTGCCTCATGACAATGATGCTCTAGATATTTCATTGACCGTATCTGGAATGATAAATGCACATCCTGTACCTCTACTTCAGACAATGCGCAAGACAGTTGTCGACGGTTCGAATACCAGTGGTTTTCAGCGAACTACATTAGTCGCTACAAACGGAGTTTTGGAAACCGAAGGCGGACCTGTGGGAATTGATGTGCTATGTTTGGAAGAAGACAGCGCTCGAAAACTAGACAGTGAGTTAACACCAGACGGTGAAATTGTAACATGGAATTTAGACAGACTCGGTATTCCATTAATCGAAATCGCGACAGCACCTGATGTCAAAACTCCAGATCATGCAAAGCAAACTTCGATAGCTTTGGGAAGAACTCTCAGAGATACAAGAAGAGTGAGAAGGGGCCTGGGAAGTATTCGCCAGGATCTCAATGTGTCTATAATGTGCGGAGACAGGGTTGAAATCAAGGGTTGTCAGGATCTAGAATGGATTCCAAAAATAATCCGTTGTGAAATGGCAAGGCAGTTACATTTCTACAGGCTAGCAAATCAATTACGTTCTGCACACGGCTTACCTCCATTATCCAATGACAGAAGGGTAGAGTCACCTTCAGTCCAAGAAGAAGTTTCTCAAATTCTCCAACTCAATCTAGTAGACGTAAGTTCTGCCTTCCAGTCGTGTGAATCCAAGAGAGTCAAATCCGGATTAGAATCCAATTCGGTAATGTTGGCATTACCGCTTCCTGGGTTTGCAGGATTGATTGGCGTCAAGGAGTTCGATGCAGACGGTGCTCAAATGCCAAGACTTGGTCGAGAACTTGCAGGTGCAGCAAAGTTAGCTGGCGTGGCAGGAGTTTACCATTCTGATGAATTACCGGCTTACGGAATAGAACAAGATTACGTTGATGCAACTAGGGAATTACTAGACGGCGTAGATGCTTTCGTATTGTGCTTAGCCCCACAATGGCAAGCAGAATTAGCCCTTGAGAGCGTTCTAAACCGTGCAAGAATGGCATTCGAAAGAATCTCTCAAGAGGTTCGAAATGTTGCAATTAAGAAAGGTTCACCAGAGGATGGCACCACTACTCCAATGAGGCCTCTGCCAGGTGGTGCTAGGATGTATCCTGAAACTGACATCCCTCCTTTGGCAATTAGTTCTCAACACTGGCAAAAAATCCTAGAAAATTTACCAATGACTCAGGCAGAACGATTGGAAAGGCTTCGTGATTTCAAAATTAGTGAAGATCAAGTAAAGCAATTATGCTCTAGAGAGTTAGATGACCATTTCGTTGCACATAACAAGGACTTACCTCCTAAAGCATGGGCAACAATGCTCCTGGAGAATGACGGAGAAACAGGCTTGATGGCATTAGTATTAGCGGCCAAGGAAGAAGGACATGTTACAAGAGAAGGAATGTCAATTTTAATCAAAGAGTTCGCTGGAAAAAACCCAAGCATGGAACAACTTGCGAATAAAGCCGAGCAATTAGGGATAAAGCCTGCAGATGCTGGAGATCTAATGTCAATTGTTGAGAAAGTTGTAGCAAGCAGAATTGATTTCGTCAAAGAAAGAGGAATGGGCGCACTTGGTCCATTGATGGGCGTTGTTATGAAAGAATGTGGCGGGGCAGCTGACGGAAAACAGGTCAGTGCACTGTTACGAGAAGTAATTATGAGGCATTCTTAATGAAGCGAAGTCTGGTTTTATCATTCCTTCTTCTATGCTTACTTGTGCCTCTTTCTACAGGTGCTGAGCAAGAACGAAGTTCATGGGAAATAGACCTGGATAATGGTTATATTTCTACAAAACCAATTATTGTTGATGAACAAGTAATCGTTAGAACATCTGGGTTCTGGACAGGAGAAGATCGGCCTCATGTTTATGCGTTCGATATAGATTCAGGACAAGAGAATTGGAGATTTAGAAGTGACGAATCAACGAATCACGACATGAGCCCTTTGCTACATGTTGATGCTGGAAATGGCCCCTGTGGTTCTTGGAGTGAGATGGTATTAGTTGGGTGGACAGATGGTAAGGTCACAGCTCTCGATATATCGACGGGTTCACCAATCTGGGAGATACAGACTGAGGTTGTTTCATGGGGAATAACCGGTTCTATGGCAGTTGATTCCGATAGTGTCATTGTTCCTACTAGGCAAGGATTGTCAAGACTATGCTTGAGCGATGGGGCAGAATCACTGAGAGTTAATTTGGATGAATTGGGTTGGAGAAATGGAGTTACTGTTACTGAAGAAAATTACCTTATTGGAAACGAAGAAGGAGTTTTGAATATAATTTCCAAGCAAGGAATAGTCAGCAAAATGTCAATCGGTGAAGGTAAGATTAGACACGCCCCAATCGTTACAGAGGCAGGAGTCATAATCCATCTACAGACCAACTCCGGCTCTCAAATTTACTTAGGCCAACAATTGTTATCCAATGAAGGACATTCGCCTGCAATACCGTTACTTGTAGGCCACGATGTGTATCTGGCAACTAGTTCTAACGTAATATGGTTGGAATGTTCAATCAACTGTAGCATTCAAGGAAAATCAGCTTATCACACGAATGGAGAAATTACTCATAACATCTTCAATGATACAATTTGGTTCCCTCACAATACACCTGAAGGTGGGTGGGGGGCCGGGGTGCCAGGTTCAGAAATCACGTCTTTGAATACGGAACATGACACATACACAACAGCAGGAATAGCGTTCGGTGAAAATGGAGAAATGGCCTTTGGAAACGATAACGGTATACTGATGTTTTTGCATTCTGAAAGTTCTTACTTAGCAATAGAAGAGAATGAACAAACCTCTTCCGGAAAAGATTCTTATTTCCAGGAATTTCTGATTTTGTTTTTGTGTGGGGCCATGTTTTTCTTCCAACTAAAGAAGAACGACAAGATGGCAACAAAAATCGGTTTACTACTTCTACTGGTAATTATGATCTTGATATTACCAGATGTCTCAAACATTTGGTCTAAAGAAATTGACTCTTTAGAAGACTCTCCGGGCGACTGGGATGAATCATGGCCCGATGAATGGAAAGGAACCCAAGTAATTGTATTCGAATTACCTGAGGGGGACCTAGCCCTAGGTGGATTCGATGGGTATCAAACAGTAGAGGAATTTACAGATGCAGCCGCAGCAGATTTGAACATTACAGTGGTCAAAGAATCGTATGATTTTGGAGTATGGATTACTTCCTTCAACGAGGAGTCTGGTGAAGGATGGGAATTCACTATTGATGGGAAGAGGTCAACTGTTGGAATCTCCGTTGCAGACATCGAAGAAGACAGTGTTGTACGCTGGTCTCCAGCGTGAAGTTCAAGTCTTGGACACTCTACCGCTGTCCATGGTACTAACCGGCGGGGTCCACGGCCCAACCCTCGCTCCCGTCGAATTATTGGCACTTAACGCTGTATTAGTGACCATTTCTTTCTTCCTTCTTTGCAAGCCAACGCAATCTGCCAAAAGAGAAATTCTTGTTCTGTCAAGTATTACCTTGGCAGCAGCGGCGAGCCGTATTTTGCTAGAGCCATTGCCAAATGTTCAGCCCCTTACAGTGATGTGTCTGGTAATGGGTGCAACCTTGGGTGCTCGTAGAGGAATGGCATTTGCAGTAATTGCAACCATGCTCTCGAACCTAGTTCTGTCACACGGGTGGTGGACATTGTTCCAAGCAAGTGGGTGGGCCGCAGTAGCCTTTGCAGGCTCACGCTTAGGTCTAGTCATAGATAACGTAGTCCAAATGAAGCGCCTAGCAATAACTGCAGTCGTGGCTTCAGTTCTATTCGACTGGTGGGTCTCTCTATCCATCTTTACGAGCGGAATGACCATCTCAGAGTTTGGAATCTATCTCTTGAATGGCTTACCATTCGATGCATTACACGCAGTTGGCAGTTTAGTAACAGTGGTGTGGGTTGCTCCATGGCTTGCAAACTTAGTCTTCGAAGAGACTACGCAAATCGAGCAACCACAGGTAAGCGGTGAGGCAGATGTCATCTCCGCTTAATGAAGTGACAATGGTCTTGGTGACCCGTGACGATCTCAAACTTTCCAAAGGTAAGTTAGCAGCTCAATGCGCTCATGCAGCAGTTGATTGTGCCATGAAAGCGAAGAAGAAGGCAATTCGATTATACGAACGCTGGAACAATGTTGGCGCTCGAAAGATTGTTCTTCGAGCAGAGGACGAATCACAACTCCGTCTACTGTATGCAAAGGCCTTGGAGGGAGGTTTAGTATGTTCATTAATCAAAGATGCAGGCCATACAGAAATTCCCCCTGGAACAGTCACTGTTCTAGGTATAGGGCCTTCACCGCGTTCCGCAGTTGATGCCATCACTGGCGACCTGAAACTGCTTTGAGTGAAGGCGGGGTGGACAGGTCATGCGCGAGTACCCATCAGACCGTGTAGATGTCCGAAGCGACACCGTAACAAAGCCTACTGCGGCTATGCGCGTAGTTATGGAAAAGGCAGAAGTTGGTGATGACGTACTAGGTGACGATCCAACAGTGAACGAGCTTCAGAACAGACTTGCAAAGATGTTCGGGAAAGAAGCAGCATTGTTTGTAGCAAGTGGAACTATGTCCAACGCAATTGCTTTGAGGACCCATACAGTCCCTGGAGATGAAATTGTGTGCGACAAAACTGCTCATATCTACAAGTATGAAGGAGGCGGATATGCTGCACTTTGCGGGGTTTCAATTTCTCTTGTTGAAGGCGAAGGTGGCCTAATGACTGCCGCTCAGGTGAAATCAGCAATTCGTAAGGCTGAGGGGTCAGGCTCGCACTATCCAGATGGCAAGTTGGTTTGTGTTGAAAACACATCAAACCTTGGCGGAGGAGCATGTTACACCCAAGATGTACTGGATGAGATTGCTGCAGTAGCCAAAGAGAATGGCTGTGCAACTCACATCGATGGTGCTAGAATTTTCAATGCTTCAATCACAACCGGAGTAGATGTTGCAAGAATGTGTAGAGACTATGATTCGGTCTCAATTTGTCTTTCAAAGGGGCTGGGCGCTCCAGTAGGGTCTGTTTTAGTTGGCTCTCAAGAGTTCATCAATAAAGCACATCGCTGGAGGAAAATGTTTGGCGGAGGTTGGAGACAAGCAGGTGTACTTGCAGCAGCAGGCCTGTATGCCTTAGACAATCATATCGAAAGATTATCAGAAGATCATACACGCGCTTTGCGTGTGGCTACAGCAATCAATGCAATGGATAATTTCAGCGTTGATATGAAAGCAGTCCAGTCTAATTTGGTGTATGTGAATTGTAATATTCCTGCCGCAGATGTCGTAAAATCATTGGCCGAATATGGCATCGATATGTTTGACCTCCCGTACAATCGAGTCAGGGTAGCGATTCATCTTCACATAACAGACGAAGATGTTGAACGCATCATTGCTGCTTTCGCTGCACAGTGATAGCGGCAATCATTGCAACCGTTAAGACAGCAATAAGGCTCAGACCTGGCAGTCCACTATCATCACTAGAATCATCGTCATCTTCCTCGACATCCTTCGGAGTATCTTCTGGCACTTCTGGAAGAACAACTTCGTGGATAAGGTGAATTTCTAGATCGTCCCCATCATATGCTGCGGGCAAAGAAATCTCTTTGCTGCCAGATAGGTCTTCACCTAATTCAACAATGGCCCTTACACTTTCATGGTAGTACTCTTCACCGTTGCCTCCCTCAGAGAAGTACGCTAAATCTTCAACAACCCATATTGATGATTTTATTGTACTGTTGTCTGGGAAATTGGACATATCTATGATTAGGTTCCATGTTACTGTTGAAGCAGAACCATTACTCCCTGGGGCCCAACCTAGACTGGAGGTTCCAATTCCCAGGTGTAAAGAATTTTGTAGATTTGCATTGTAATCGTCTTGTAGACTGTCGCCATTAGGAACACTTCCGGTTTGCCTTAATGTTCCATTGAAAATAGCGATTGGGGGTAACCTTTGAACATATCTTTCAATCCACCTGTCATCTCCTTCTTGTGAACCCAGAGGGTCCTCATTCTCTCCGATGAACCTGTGGAAGTGATATTGTTGCATGTGGTTGGTTTCTTCGACATCATCCAGTGCATGTTCAACATCTACACAATTGACACACCAAGTTGCAGTGTAGTCTTCAACAATAGCTGGCATTTCAGAGAAATCTAGGGACAAGTTACCTGATGAACTTGCGTTGATATGAACGCCGCCAAAGACAGCACCAACCTCATCCATTTGTTCCGGGCTTCCACTCTGAGCAGTAGGAATTGTTGACATTGCTAGAATCAACGCTACTAGAATAATGCGGGTTCGCATAAGTCTGCGAGTCTTTACTCGTTTTCAATAGTTCTGTCCGTAGAATCAGGCGTGGGTTCAAGAACCACCGTCACCGAGTTGGGCCGTTAGGCGGACAACCCGATGATGACTGAGACTCGACAATACGCAACGGGACTGTCCATGGAGGCAGTACCTGCTGGCCAATCTATGCCCGATTGGCTTGTTGACGCATTGTTACACGGCCGGAAACTGATGATAATACATCCTAGCGAAGCATCCCGGAAGCAGAGCATAGAACTTCTCCATGCCCACGGGGGTGGTAAGTCAATAGACACTACTCATCACCTCACAATAAAACGATTGATTGGTATTTTACATCTCGATTTACGACTTCCTGTTCTGATGGAAGACGACGGGGTGTTATTCGAAAAAACACACAAAGCATTAGCACAGGCGGCTAAGAATTACGGGTTCCCCTTATTGCAAGCAAATCCCCAAAACCGCTGGTCTAGATCAAGAAGCCGCCGCCTTCTGTCTTTACACAAGGAGTTAATCAAACTCAAGAGGCCTTGGGATTGGGAAGAAGACCCAGGGGCAAAATCTTGTGACAAGGTCCTAAAGGGCCTAGAGAAAGAAATGCAAGCAACCCACCCCTCATGTTTGGATCGAGCAGTTTGGAATGGTTTGAAAGAAAGCCAAGAAGCACCATTCACTATTTCTGATGTTGAAGGCATAATAATGCTCGACCATCCTCCAGGTCTGAGCGAAGTTGTGATTGCAATACTGCAGGAGCTGTCTCGATTCACAGGATTCCACCAGTTGGTGAACCCGGGCTCTCACCGGCTTGGGTTTCATGGCGAATATGTTGAGGACATATCTCCAGTGCGAAATAACAAATCATTACCCAACTGGGTTCCTGAGCATGATGTATGGGCTGCAGAAGCATCCCCTGGGTGGTTAACCAGCATTGGGATAAATCGAAAATCAAACATTCATCATCTAATGTGTGAATTACAAAGCCATACTCCTCTAGCATTGGCAAATATGCTAACTCATCTCGAAGGAGATGTTCTAGTTGTTAGTGGCGATGCCGAGTCCTTGAAGCAATCTTTGAAGCCCCATTTAGATATGATGGGGCACAAATTGTCAACGCCTTCCATCAAAGTTAGCGATAGCAGTGCTGTTGCAAGAATCATGTCTATTGTTGATATTTCTCGAGGAGAAGAGGCATGGTCATTATCTCGTTTGAACGATATTTGGTCACAGATTGAGTTGCCGATGTCTTGGCCAATATTGGACATCCAGCACCCATCGGAACAGGAGTGGAAACCAAAATTACATTCTAGTATTCTTACTGAGATAGCCAGAGGATTCCATCTATTAGGCGGCAGAGGGGCTCTGAGAAGATGGATATCCGTACTCTCTCAAGCAACCCCTAGAGCGGGTGTTGACCCAATTAGGAGAAGTAGAGAGTTAGAAGAATGCCAATGGTGGCTCGCCTGCATCGCAAATTGGATGCACCCAATTTTGTCATCGGCAGATCAAGAATCAATTCCACAGTCTATCGTTGGCTGTTCTTCAGGAGAAATACTTCCCATTCCTCAGCAGCCGAGTGACGCGATATCTTGGATGAATTCATGTATGGAGCAAATCGATTGGGACATGTTAGCATCCAGAGATCAGGTTTCTGCAAACACCATTCCTGGGCTGCAACACCTAGTAACTTCAATATCTAAATTGCAAGAAGAAGATATACAAATTAATTCCGAAAACTTTAGCGAAATTTTAGAGAGCATTGCTTCGCAGGCCGAAATTCCTAGCATGAGAGCAGGAGATAAAGGCATCAAAATACTGGAGCCATCACAAGCATTTGGCCTCCAAGCGGAAAACCTAATTCTGTGCGGATTAGATTCTGAAACTTGGTCAATGAAACCCTCTCAAATACCCTGGTTGGACGAAGCAAGCCGTATGAAAATAGGGTTGCACAGGCCGGATGAATCTCTAAGGCAAGGAAGGCACATTCTTCGACATTTATTGAATAGTGCAAAAGAAATCGTAATCATAGATTCAAGTCTTGAAGAGGGAATAGAACTAGCAGGCCCTCTAGATGAATGGTTTAGTGATATTAACAGGGAGGGCGACCTTGCAAAGATGCATCAAGCACCACCCTTCATCGATAATTCTTCTTGGCACCCCGAGACTCCTAATCGCTCATGGGAATGGAAAACAATTCGTGGAGAAACGGTTCTAGTTTTCAGAGTAAATTCAATGGAAACAATAGAAGGAAGAGTTCGTACCCACAGAAGTGGGAATCTTAACAGAGACTACGTGCAACGTGCCGGATTGTCCACTCTCGAATCCCGCAGACCTACATTGTTGCCTCTAAATCTTGATTCACTCCTTTCTGCTGCAGAAGTAGAAATCCTTGCAGACCAGTATTCTCGAAGAAGAACGGGAGAGGGCCTTGAGCTTGGCGAAATATTCGAGTTCAGCGAGGCTCCAAATCGAATACAATCTATTGATATCAACCTCATTCCCACAAAGAGTAAACCAGCAAATGCTCGACAATCTGATGCATGGCCTCACTTAGGTATAATGGGCAAAAAAAGCCTAGGCCTCCCAATAGATCCTCGGCCAATTCAACCACCTTCAACTATGATCGAATCACTAGATGGTATAACTGGCAGAAGCGAAAACCAACTTAGATTACCAGTAGTTTGGTCACAAGGCCGCCTTCAATCATGGCTTGAATGTCCCAGAAAAGCATGGTTTCAACGCCATATGTACCTTGGTAAAGATGACAATATGAGAGAGGATTTAGCAGCCACTGCAAGAGGAGACATAGTCCACCAGGTAGAAGAAGCGATATTACGAGCCCATGGCCTTGAAGAAGGCACAATTCCTGATGCCCCGGTTACATTACAATCAGGACCAGTAGATTTGGATTCAGCATGGTTAATCGCATTACAGACTTTGGAAGACAAAGCACCTTGGATGCGTAGGGAAGACGGCATTTCAGCCCATAGGTGTAGAGATCTGATTGGGGTTTCCCCCGGGCGTTGGAAAGAATGGATTGAATCTAGAACCCCAATAGAATTAGGTGGAAGAATCGGTAGAATGTTAGAATCAGATTTCGCACTTACTGATGCAGCCCCCATAGCCTCGGAATGGGAACTAGAAAGCAATGGGAACAAAAGAGTTGAACTCGGGTTACCCGATTGTGAAACTACTTTCAATCTACGCGGCAGGGTTGACAGAGTCGACCAATTGTTGTCATACCGGCATGAGAATTCGGGAGTTACAGATGTCATACCCTTAGATTTTGAATTTGACAACCCTCCAAAATCTAACAGATTAGTGATTATCAGGGATCTAAAATCTGTAGATGGTACAAAAGATAATGGCGGTGATGAACGCCATCTTAAGGCAATATTCAACGAATTACAATTGGCCCTATATGCACGTGCTTGGGAAATAGCAAACCCCGGCGACAGGGTAATTGGAGTAGGTGCAACTCAAGTGGGGATAGATACTCATCCTTATCTCGAAGTAGATCCCGAGTTCATTGAAGAGTGTGACAATCTAGAAGTTGGTTCAGTACAAGGGCAAACTCATGACCATTACAGATTACCAGGGGATTCCAAGGATGAAACATCTAATCCGTTTAGAGCATGGATGAGAGAAAGAATCACAACAGCAATCAGAGTAATAGAAAATGCAACTGCTGGCAATATACATCCTGAACCATCAGAATCCTGCAAGTATTGTCCGATAACAGAATCTTGTCCAAGTGCTTTACGAGGTGGTTGGTGATGATTAATTTCAACCGTTCTCAAAGATTAGGCCTTGATATTGATAGGCACATTGCTCTTGATGCGGGGGCAGGTACTGGTAAAACCACAGTAATGGCAAGCAGATATCTCCAACACCTACTATCGGGTGACCAAAGAGCCACTAGACTGTTACCTTCTGCACCCAGAATTCCATTACAAGGAATGGGTGCGATTAGATGCCCTTCAAGAGAGAGAACGACCCTTACAGACTGGCCGGGGCTACTACCTACTGAAACTGTAGCCATCACTTTCACTCGTAAAGCAGCCGCAGAATTAAAAGGACGAATTAGGAGACTCATCGCCTCTTTGCGTGCCCAACCTACCAGTGAAGGAGACGCCGATGGAGTTCATGACACTAGGTTGCGTAATCAGGGCGATGTGGCAATGTTACTTTCGTTAGTCGATGATGCACCAATCTCTACTATTGACTCGTTTTTATCATCAATTGTTTCTCCTTGGTTGGGACTTGTATGCGATGATCCAACCAGTGAACAAGTCGATGAAGATGGAGCTATTTTTCTTAGAGAAGAAGCGATTAGAACAGCATGGAGATTACAACGCGGTATCGAGGGTATCGAGGCGGGGATGTCGGGAGATATTGAATCATTCTTGACAGCAAGAGACAGACTTTCAGTACTACTGGGGGGCCAATCATCATCTTCAACTGTAGTTAGAGGTATGCTGAAGCGTTCACTATTCGTCGAAGAAGCAGCAAGAAGGTTGAACGCAGGCGATTTAGAAAACATTAACGCTTCAACACTCGATGATTTATTCATCAATCCAATAATGGAATTTATTGATGATTGGTATGCCGAATTCAGAGCGTACGTTACTCTATGGGTTGACGCATGGTTAGATGGCAGTGCTCTATTTGTTACAGAGGCGGATGAAGCGCAAGGAATGACTCGCTATCGCTATGTCCAACATCTTTGTACCGTAGATGCTAACACTCAATTAGAGAGACTGCAATGGATTTGGCTTGTGTCACATGCAGTAACTACTTTCAGAAATCTCAAAGAAATCAATTGTAAATCATTACATCATTCTCGCCCACCCAAAGGTAACGGTTGGCCGAGCGGTATTGCGACCAAAGGAGAATGCACATTGCAGAATGCAGTCAAGGACATGATAACAGCGAATGCTAGTGAACATGCTAACTCAATCAAAGCAATGCTACACACTTCCAGAGGTCTACTAATACGTATACTTGGGCAATCATCACACCTACTCAATCCCTTATTTGCCGACCCAAATCCAGTTCCAGGGCAGATTGCTTATCCTCCAAGATTGGATGTAGACTTACCACAATTACCTCCGTGTGAATCAATGAGGCTGACTACCGAATTAGAAATTCAAGTGATTCAAGATTTATTCACTGTTCATCACGGAGTTCAAGAAATCCTATCTCGTTTGAAAGTACAAGAGGGGGTTAGAGATCACGACGATATGCACCGTCTAGCTGAGGATTTACTATTGACTAAATGTCCAGCAGTATGTCGAAGTTGGTATCCAACATCAGTTATAGATGCTCTAGACTCCATTGGCGAGAGACCTTGGTCGGATGACCATTTACACCTTGCAATTCATGCCAGCCAAGGCAATGAAGAAGTGCACGTTGATTTGATGCGCCGAATCGACATTTTACGAGAATTAAGAAGACAGTACAGGGCCTTCATTATCGATGAGTACCAAGATACAAACCCACAACATTTCAGATTATTAGCAAGACTTTGGGGCCGCAGAAAGATATCGGAATCAGAACCTCCTCCCCCTGCCTCGCAATGGGATCCAACAATATGCATTGTAGGTGACATGAAGCAGTCTATCTACCGATTTAGGCAAGCAGAAGTAACAGTAATGAGAACTGCAGTGGCTGCAATTAGGGAAATGAACCGTGACGAGGCAATTATGGAATCTCGAACCGAAAGCCTTCGCAGGCCCGATGCAGCGAGAGACCCTAGGCCAATACCTGGGGCCACTGGAGAATCGACAACCTTCGTTCGTTCAAGTGAATTATTGAGTGAGGATGCTGATAGAAACGAATGGATTTCTTTCCACTTAGATGATGACGAAGAAACGATCGATAATGAACTGCTTAATCGAAGAAGAGAAGGGCATATCGAGATGTCGACAAACCATCGAACGCTTCCAAGATTGATGAATACGATGAATTCAATTTTCCAAGATTCGTTCTCAGACAGGCACCATATTTTACCCGGGCCGTGGCACGCCGAAGCCCAAGATTTGTCACCTGCCAGAAGTTCAGAAACCAATGCAAAATTGGAATGGATTCTTCCGGCTAGAACTGGAAATGGTATGAGGCCAACAGATCCAGAGGTTGCCATTGACCCATTCCTCTACGAAGGTTCCAAAGATCGAGAACTTGCAGCCAACCTACTAGCTAAGAGAATATCTGCACTGATTAACGGAGGGCCTGCTCGAATATATTCGGTATCTTCAGATTCATGGCTTGACGTTGCTGAAGAATCTGGAGCCTATCGGGCCGAGGATATCATGATCCTTGTGGCTTCACACAGTAGAGTTCCACAGTTGATAGATGCCCTAGATCGCCACGGAGTTCCAGCGATGGCAGGCAAGCAAGGAGTACTATTACACCGTCCAGTAATTCAACCATTGATGTCATTACTATGGCTTCTGACATCGCCAAATGACAAGAGCGCAGCATTAGCAGTGGCAAGGTCGACTTTGATAGGAATGAATGATTCTGATTTAATCGAACATCTTTCTAATCATGATGGGAATCAGTTACGGGGTCTGATAGATTCCGCTCCAACAGAAGAGGTTGGCTCTCTAATTTCTAGGTTCGAGGACCTTGCATCCAAAGGAAAAATCAGGGATGCGATAGAAACAGCAATCGATTATTCCGATTTACTCTATTCTTATCCACGCGAAGGAGACAGACAAGATGTTGAGAACTGGTTGTCGCTTTATGATCGAATTGCAGATAGAGTTGGAGGCGATGCTGCATTAGTTTACAGGCGATTGACAGAACTTTCCAATCTTGACGATAAGGATGCACCAAAGAGCAGTTCCCCTGGTTCTTCAGGGGCCGTTCAAATTCTTTCTATACACGGTTCAAAGGGACTAGAGGCGCCGGTTGTGGTAGCGTACGATGTATTCGCTACTGGTACTCGCGACACCTCTTTTTCATCTTCAGACAACGTTCTAGTTACCCCGGACATAGTTGCTGGAAGAATACATCCATGGCGAGGCTCAGATAAGCCCCTAAGTGGTTTATGGACGCTTGCTAATTTGTTTGATGACGGCCAGCAAAGAGCTGAGCGTAGACGCCAATTTTACGTCGCTCTGACAAGAGCGAGGGACCGAGTAATCATCGCAGGAACATCATCGAGCGGTGCTACAATAGACGCCAACGGATTAATCAAAATGAAACGAGGAAAGGGCCGACAGAATATGGGTCAAATGTTCTTGGATGGATTAGCCCATGCATCAATAGAAGCAGGAAACGAAGGTTGCAGTTGGTCAGTAGGCGGAATTGACCAAACGGCTTCAACACTTCATTTGGACCCAGGGCAATTATACCTCAACGCCTACCTCGGCGATAATTGCGTTCAAGGAATTTCGATTTTCCATCACCCCGATTGCTTTGAGAGTAATGCCCAAGCATCAACTCTAAACATTTGGAGACAAAGATTAGACTTGTCCCAAACCGTAGAATCAAATCCTGTGGATAGCATTCCAAAAGCCATCACTTTCAATGTGCCAATGACCTCTCATGGGCTTGATGTAACACACGCTTGTAACAGGAGGCATTGGCTGTCAAGTAAATTAAATTGGAATTCAGAACGGTTCGAATTCATCACTCATAATAAAGAAGATATGTATTGGCCTGCAGCAACGGAGTTCGGGTCACTATTCCATAGATTATTGGAAATTGGTTTAGCAAACCCTGGCTCAAATGCCGGTGACCTAGATGCAACTTGGACTCAGAAACAGTTAGACAATCTGACTAATGAAAAGACACTGGATGAAGTCATGGCACAATCAAGTATTACAGATGAAGAAATCACCGGTAGAACCCGACTTAGATTGTTACACTTAGGTAAATTAGCTAGAAATGGAGCACTTGGCAAATTAGTTTCAGGCGAGGAATACGACGGATTCAAAGTTGAAGGATTGCGTACTGAGTTACCATTCTATCTCTCATTGAACCATCGTCCAGATTCGCTACACAGATCAATTTGGACACCTCACGGGCGCCAAATTAAGTCTGTAATCGAGTCAATAAACGCAATTTTTGATGGAAGAGCAGACCTAGTTCTAGCACTCAGGGACCGAGAATCTCAAGGATGGTTACAGGTAGTTGACGCTAAGACAAAACAATGTCTTGGGGGATTCAATCCCTCAAACCCTTTGGAAGGTAATGAATTACAGATGTCTCTAAGCGAGACCTCGCCCCATGCATCATCTCCTTCCGAAGAAGCCATAATTGCCGAACATCGGCTTCAATTGACACTTTACAGCCTGGCTTTAGAAATCGGCGAAGCAATCAAGCCTGAATCCGAGAGGCGAAAAATTCTGCCGCCAGCGATTCAAATTTCAGCCTCAGGCAGAATGGTTCGTATGACTGACGAAGATTACAAGGAGGCAAGATTGGATTTGGATGAATTGATTAGGTGGATTGGAGAAACCGAAGCATTAGAAGAAGAAGCAACCCCTCCTAGAAGGTTACCAGTGGAGCAATCTTCAACATGTGAGTCGTGCCCTTACTACAGTGGTTCAATCAAACTTTGTGGCCCTGAAGGTGAGAGGCTTGGCCCAGCATAACCAATGTTCCTGGAAAATCATCTTTTGAAGCGACTTGATGGATTTCTACATTAGTAAAACCAGCCGAAACCATTGCGTCTTTCCATTGTGCAATACTTAGGGTAGTCATGTGAACTCCAACGTGCTCAGGCCATGTTAGGGACTCTTCATGCTCCTTGTAATGGTCTACTCCTGCAACTAAGATACCCCCATCATTCAGCCAATTGTCGTGAATAATGGAAATCATTTCTGCGGGGTCATGTAAGTAGTAGAGGAATTCCATAGAATGTACCAAATCAAAGGTTTGCTCAGGCTGCCATTCTGGAAGATATCCATGTGAATATTTGTGAACAGAATCGATTTCTTTTGCCTTGTTAATCATTGCTTCAGCGCCATCGACACCCTCGCTGTGTGCTGCACCTAATTCAGTTAGCATTCGCGTAACCCATCCATTACCACAACCTAGATCAATCGATGTGAAATCATTTCCAACCTTTGGTAAAGCAAGTTCTAACATCTTTTTGACAGAGGGGGCGTGTCCTCTTTCCATGCCCTCATCCTTACCGATTAATGCCCATTGAGAAAATACTTCAGTCGCAGACTTGGGTTGCATTATATGGCGCAATCGAATCACCTCGATAAACCGTGTGGATTAATCGAAAGGAACATGTTCTAGGTTCTATTGCAGAAATTATGAACCTATCTTCGCAGAGTATTGACGATGTACTTTATCCGCAAATCGAAGCTCATACAAAAGGGGCATTGCAGGTATCGGAATTACACACGATCGCATGGGAGAGAAGCGGGAACCCTGAAGGAATTCCAGTCATAGTTATCCATGGCGGGCCGGGTGGCGGTAGTCAGCCATCTTATCGCCGTTATTTCAATCAACAAAAGTTCGATATCATTCAATTCGATCAACGCGGTTGTGGACAGTCTACTCCTTATGCAGAACTAGAAGACAATAATACCCAAGCATCGGTTTCGGATTTAGAGAGTCTTCGGGGACATTTGGGTATCGAAAAATGGCATGTTTTCGGAGGTTCATGGGGCTCAACCTTGTCTTTGATTTATGCACAAACGCATCCAGAAAGAGCACTTAGCCTGGTCTTAAGAGGAATATTCATGTGTAGGAAAAGCGAGTTACAATGGTTTTACCAAGATGGAGCAAGTCACATTTTCCCTGATGCTTTTGATTCTTACAGAGACCACATCCCAGAGTCTGAACAGAATAACTTGATTGAAGCCTATTACTCAAGATTGACTAGCGGCGATGCCGAGATAAGAAGAGCAGCAGCCCGGGAATGGACTCGTTGGGAAATGGCAACTAGCAGACTTTTCCCCGACCCAGAATATCTGGATAAAGCAGAAGATTTGGATTTCGCGGTTGCCTTTGCTAGAATTGAATGCCACTATTTCATCAATGCAATATTTGTCGAAGAAGCATATATTCTGAATAATGTATCCAAGATAGAATCAATTCCTACTACTATCGTACAGGGTAGATATGACGTAGTGTGCCCTACAAAGAGCGCTTGGGAGCTGCATAAAGCATTACCAAATAGCAATCTAATCATCGTTCCAGATGCAGGACATTCTATGGGAGAAGTCAGTATCGCAAGAGAATTGGTTGCTGCAACCGACTCAATCTAACCACCAAGAGATTCAACAAATCTGGTATCGTTCAGGCGTCGGCTTGATATGTATGGCCAATCTCGGTAGATAGGAAGGCATAGCCTTAGGTGAGAAAATGTCCGAAAACGGAACCATCACTCCAGAAACCCAAAACAAGGAACTCACAGAGAAACTTGCTGAAGAAACAGAGCGTCTTCTTATTCTAATGGGCGCTTACGAGAAGCAAGAAAAAGAACTCGTTAGTACCAAGGCAGAAATCGAAGTTCTCGAGAAAGAAATCGTAGAACGTGAAATTGAAAAAGAGAGTCTTGAGGCTCTGCTGACAGAGAAGGATGCACGAATTCGTGATCTGGAAATGAAGGCTAGTAAGTCTGGCAAGCAAGTGGAACACCTTGAACCAGAATTGCAAAAGATGGAAGAAAAGTTTGCAAGAGAAAAAGACCGCCTTGGAAAGGTATTCTCCATTGCTGAAGAATTAGACAATGATCTACGTCTTGCAGTTGTCGAACTCCAAACTCGTGATGAATGGTATATGGCTCACATGTCACTATTCGAAGATCTCAACAAAGCAATCAAGCGCCGCTATGAGATGATTGAAGCAGCAGCAGAAGCAGAACGCCAATCCCAGCATATGGGTAGAGCGATTACAGAAAGAATGGACGAAATGGTCGAGGCAAGAGCCGCCGAGATGACACTTTCAGAAGCTTCTGACATAGATGGAGCTGCATCAGAAGAAACTTCAACCACTGCTGAAGAGTCTAGCAATGACTCCGAAGATTCCGAAGATGAATGGAACTGGTCAGAATCAGTTCTAGTTGGAGTCATGGAAAAGAACGGAATTACTGACCGTGACGCATTCATCGAGTTCGCTAAATCCTACGATATGGATGGAAACCAATATCTGAAAGGCTCCGAGTTAGGAGCAGCAGCAGTCGACTATGTAGCAAAAGATACTCCTGCTGAAGCCCCTGCTGAAACCCCTTCTGAACCAGTAGCAGAAACAGTTGTAGAATCTACACCAGGCTCTGAACCTGAAGTAACCTGGAGAACATCCGGTGATACTTCGGAAAACCAGTGAGGTGAGTAAAATTGGCTCTTCTAGCCAAAGGCGGATTTCTGCCAGTAATCACTCCTGCATTAATGGGAACAGGTTTCATTCTAGTCGGTTGGTTTGTAGATCCATTATTCGGAGTAGCTCCTGGTTTGGGAATATTCATGCTAATGCTTTCAGCATTTTTCGCTAATTTCTGGAGAGATCCCGACCGGCCAATACCTCGCGATGAAGGAATAATTGTCTCTCCGGCAGATGGACATGTTATGTTCGCACGAAGAGAAAGAGCGACTGGCCGCAGACCATCTAGTGAAGAAATGGAAGCTGCAGAAGTAGACGAACTTACAGGAACATGGCATCCTGAGCCGTGCGAAGAAGTTCTATCATTCTCGACCGAGCAAAGATTCGAAGCAGTTCCAAAAGGCGAAGAATCAGACAATGATGTATGGAGAGTTGCAGTATTCATGTCTCCCCTTGATGTTCATGTAAATCGCTCTCCAATCGCTGGTAAGATTATCAGAATGGAACATAGAACTGGAAAAGGGATGCGCAGAGGACCTTTCTTACCGGCATTCAAGAAAGAAAGCGAGTACAATGAACGAGTCAGAACCCTGTTTGAAAGGGAGGATGGTTTGATTGTTGAAGTAATGCAAATATCGGGAGCTCTTGCCCGTACAATTATTCCTTGGACTGGAGAAGGCGACACCTTACGCCGTGGCGAGAGGTTTGGAATGATTAGACTTGGTAGCCGAGTCGACGTTAGAGTTCCAGCAAATCGATTCAAGCCTTGCGTAATCAGTGCAGAGGATGGTGACAAAGCACATCCGAAAGGCGAGTTTGTCAAAGCGGGCTCGACAATTCTCTACAAGGAGTTGTAATCATGGGTTTCAAGAAAGAAATAATGCCAGTAATCCTGATGCTTATTGTTTTCATGCCCACTGGATATTATCTAGCAGGCAAGCAAGTGTACGATGTTGTAGCGCACACAAATACAGATTGCTGGGGTAATTTCGACCAAAACAATCCTGAACAATTCGCACCATTGCGTAACGAAGTCCCGCTCAACGAGTCAACCAATTCCGAGAACATAACATCGAATATCATGGAAGGACTCTCTGAATACTGGTGGCCTGGATACGAAAACGCGACTATTGAAGTTGAAGATGAAGACTTATTCTTGTCTGCTTGGTATCTCAGACAAAACGATTCAATGCCATGGGTAATATTTGTCCATGGAATTAGAGGTTGCAAGTCTGGTGGGGAATTGATGATTTCATCTGGAATGCTAGCAAATGCAGGATTCAATGTCATTTCCTTTGACCTGAGAGATCATGGTGAATCATCAATTGATGATAACCGTGTTTCAGGAGGCCAAGATGAGTGGAAAGACGTAGTTGCTGTATTCGATTGGTTGGTCGAAGAACAGGGTGCTGAGCCAGAAGACATCGGGATGTTTGGCACTTCAATGGGTGCCGGAACAGTAGCAATTGCCTTCTCTTTAGATGATAGAATGCAATCGGTTTGGCTCGATTCGGGATATTCGGATATGGGTAAGATTGTAGTCGAAGAATTAGAATTCCAAGGCCTTCCAACATTCTTAGGACCTGCTGGAATATTCGCTGGTAAAATATCTGCAGGCCAAAACTTAGTGGAATATTATCCACTTGAAGCAGCATCAGAAATTGGCGACCGTCACATGTATGTAGTTCATGGAAAGCAAGACAAAAGAGTTCAATTTCATCACGGCGAAGAAATGTGTGAAATAGCCATGGAAAATGGATTGGAAGGCAATGTAGAATGTTGGTTTGAAGACTCTGTTATCAGATATGATGTTGGAGAAGGAATGGCTAATGATGAGCACGTTACTTTGATGTTGACTCATACCGATGATTATGAAACTCGCTTGGTTGATTTCTTTACACGGTCCTTGATGTGAGCGAGGATTCAAACACGCGAAGCGGGACGGATTACTATGGCGAATGGTAAATTGACCATGGTGGGCAACTCCGATAAGAGAGCAGCCCGCATTCATGATTTGGTCAAAGCGCCAGCAAATGCACCATGGGCCCAGGAGAGAAAGAACTCTTGGGATGCTAAAGACCCAGCAACTGTTTACTACACACCCGAAACTCTTGCAGATGGAACTCCAACCACTGCACTTACTGTTATTCTAAGAACCAAGGGCTGCCATTGGTGGTGGTCTAGTGGATGTACATTCTGTGGTTATTTCAATGACACACGTGATGATGTTACAAGCGAAGATCTTCATTCACAATGGGAAAAGTCCCTCGCAAGATTTGATGATTTCGAATCCATGGGCATGGTAAAGGTTTACACATCCGGAAGTCTGCTAGAAGACAGAGAAATACCAGTCGACTTCCAAGAAAGAGTTCTTCGAGATTGTCATGAGATGGGCAAGGAGTTAGTCGTCGAGAGTCGAACTGAACAACTATCGAAAGAAAAGTTGCAATGGGCCACCAGCATTAATCCTAAATTCTCAGTAGCGATTGGATTGGAAGCGTATGATGATGAAGTCTTACGTTTCCATGTGAACAAAGGATTCAGTATCAAAAGTTGGGATAAGGCAGTTGAGAATTTGCAACACTTTGGTCTTAGAGTCAAAACGTATCTGATGTTTAAGCCGCCTTTCATGAGCGAAGGAGACGCTCTAACTCATGGAGCTAAGTGGATTAGAGATGTGGCTAGTCGGAGCGACGAAATCAGTGTCAACCCAATGAATATTCAGAGAGGGACAGTAATTGACCGCTTATTCAGAACTAACGAATACCGCCCACCGTGGCTTTGGTCTCTCATTCAGTTGATTCATGATGTCCACTATGATATTCACCCCACAAATTCAGGCAATGGTTCTGAAGATCAAGTAAGCCGTCTGATTATCCATCCTACCGCTGGCGGTAAAGTTAGAGGTTCTCATAATTGCGGAACTTGTGACGGAGATGTAGTAGCTGCCATAGAACGATATTCTGTGAGTGGAGACATCCATGATTTGGATGGCTTAGATTGCGACTGCAAGGCTGTTTGGAGGCGTGAAGTAGACCTCGACAATTCCATGCCAATCCCTCTTGGTTCAGGTAAGAATCGAAGAGGAAACGCACTGTCTCATCTACGCTCGCCCTGATATCTCGCTGGTCAATGTTTATGACCGAACCACAGGTGGCGTAAATGACCCCTACGGGGTCAAGGTGATATCATGACCAACAATACCATCCTACCAGATGTATCTGAAGGAGTTGCAGAACCGTCCGCATCGCGAATAATTATTGTCTTAATGAGCGTGGGTTTAGTCGGCCTTATTGCAATGTTTAGCAACATCTTTGGATGGGACAATCTTCCAGTAATCGGCGACATTATTCCATTCATGGATAACCTTGGAGGTTCTGCGATTTGGTACTATTTAATCGGAATCATTGTTGGTTGTGGGATGATAATTTCCAATCTAATCGGAGGCGTCCTTTCGGACTAGGAGGTGTGATGTATGTCAGAGGCATTTACAACAGCGATTATTCTACTTGGCACACTTTTGCTATTCACGCACTATATCCAGAAAGGATTTGGCGGAATGAGTAATCCTCTTCGTCAATTTGGAATGTTCCTTCTAACTAAAGCAGCAGGACCTGCGGCAGACATGTTCCAAGAGAGAGAAGGATCAGGTGCAAAGACCTGGATGCAAACCGGTGTATTCTGGCTAATATTGGCTGGTGCAGGCGGTTTCCTTTCAGCTTGGCATAATTACGATCCAGCGGCTTTGGACTCTCTTTCTAACGTCGGATGGTCGTATGATGACGGCAGTGCTCTTGCCTACTTCAGCGAGGTTGCAATGACCACTGCATTGTTCGCAATACTTCTCGGTGGAGCACTTGTTGCCCACACTAGGACAACCGGCTCCGGGCTTGCAAGTGAGGCAAATGCATCTATGATAGCATTGGCTTGGACTGTTCAAGCACTAGTCGGACTAGTTCTATGCGTTCTAGACCACTGGGATTTCATTACCTATGGTGCGACTCAGATGGCATTGTATGGTCTAGTTTCAGCACTTCTGGTAATGAGCCTATTAGTTAACTCACTAATCACATTAGGAAACCGCGGCGAATCCCCAGTATCAGTTCCTTCATGGTTCATGATACTCGCACTAGTAGTCCTTCTCTTCAGTAGAGTAAGCCATGCTCTTGGAGAAACACTAGGATGGACAGGAACAGTTTGGATTGCCGACATTATCGCATCAGGCTGGGTTCCTTTGGCTCTAATGTTTGCAGTTGGATACCATGTCCTTTCCCATGTATCTGAACAACCGATTTGGTCTGGAAGCCTAACAAAAGCCTCCATGTTCCTACTATTCGTAACAGTACCTCCGTTCTTCTTGGCGGAATCAACCCATGCTGATTCATTCACGCAATCTATTGGCGCTATTCTAGTGACAGTTGGATTGATGCCAATCTTTGCCGCATCTGCTAACATGATTGCAACTATGCGTGGTAATGCTAGCGCTGTAGTGAATAGCCCTGGAGCAACAGCAGCGG
The DNA here is from genome assembly GCA_045568475.1 of Candidatus Poseidoniaceae archaeon. Taxonomy (GTDB): domain Archaea; phylum Thermoplasmatota; class Poseidoniia; order Poseidoniales; family Poseidoniaceae; genus MGIIa-K1. Next base: position 45,333 of record JBJLAY010000028.1, read on the forward strand.
CAGGTGGAGCAATACTATTGCCAATCTTTGCATTACTAGGTTACTTCACTGGTCTGAATGTAATGGTGGGCGATGGCAGTATGGCAAATGTTGCAGAGACTGTTAACTCGTCTTACCTGTATGTCATTGGAGGATTATTCGCACTAGCTGCACTATTCCACTCTTATCCTTTAGCAGCAGGTAAAGAATTGACTGGCTCAGCAGGGGCAGCATCATGGCTTGTTATCGCTGGTGGACTTCTATCGACTATCCTTTTCCTAATGGGCGAGTGGACTGAAAATGCACTAATCGAATCTGAAGTAGAAGATCCAACAGTTGGTCTTTCTGGATTCGCAATCACAGGTGCATTCGCATTCTACGGTGTCGTAATCGGATACATTCTGGCAGGTAACAGCGTTGTCAAAACACTACTCGGTGGAAATGCAATGGCAACACCTTCGGGTACAACAAGCGACATATCTTCTTACAACCTAGTCGAAGGAACTACCTCGATTAGGGCATTGTTCGGCAGGGGTGTAGGAATTGATACAACCTTGGTAATTGGTGAATCAGAAGAAGAAGGACCAAGCGGTTCTACAGTGATCGAAGTATCTGCGGACCTTCACAACGATAAAGTTGACGAGTTCCCAGTTAGTTTCGATGAGGATCTTGTTACACTCACAAAGTGGCTATGTGGCCGTGGGACTACCACAGCACAGTTCTTCGCGTGGGCAGATGTCGATAACTCTGGAGAGATTGATATGTTTGAATTCTCGAACGCATTAAGAGTTGGAGAAATCGCAAACCTGCCTCCATGGGATGTCGAGAAGTTAGTGAAAGTAATGGACATAAACTCGGACGGAAGAATTAACCTTCCAGAGCTAGACATTACTCTAATGAATATCAGAAACACCCTTGGAATCGAATTCATTCCTTACGAGGAAGATTCTGATGATGAGGCCGAAAATGAAGCAGAGGAAGCCACAACTTCAGAGGATGAATCTGAAGAAGAGACAGAGGATTCTAGCGCTCCTTCTGAGGCTGAACTAAAGAAGATGAAGAAAGCGGAATTAGTCGATGTTGCAAAGTCAATGGGATTGTCCCATACTGGAACAAAAGCAGACATAATTGAGCGTATTACTCAGGCGTGAATGGAATGCGCATAGGTTTGGTTGGAAAGCCAAATGTAGGCAAATCAACATACTTTAGCGCAGCTACCTTAGCCAAAGTTGACATTGCAAATTATCCGTTTTGTACAATAGATCCCAATGTAGGTGTAGCGTTTTTAGCAGCACCTCAGCCATGCCCCTGCAAGGATTTGCGCGAGCGTCTAGAAGCAGACGGAAGAATGGATGCAGTTTCAGATGACGACCCACGAAAAGGAAGTATTTGCGAACCAAGAACGGGTACTTGCATCGGGCATGTTCGACTAGTTCCTACTTTCTTGGTAGATGTGGCTGGTTTAGTTCCAGGTGCATCAGAAGGAAGAGGCAGAGGAAATGCCTTCCTAGCAGACTTAGCAAACTGTGACGCTTTGATCCAAGTTGTAGATGCAGCAGGACTTACAGACATTGAAGGAAACCCCATCGCAGCAGTAGAGGATGTAGAATCTTCACTAAAGGAAGAGACATCTTTCCTAACTGCAGAATTAGATTCATGGATACATGGAATACTCGATGACGGCTGGTCCAGAGGTTCACGAAGGGTACAGGCAGAAGGCGAAAAAGGATTGAGCACATTCTTGCATGAGAGATTTACAGGCCTAGGTGCAAATCTTTCTCACGTTTTACAAGCTCTTGATGGATTTAGAAACCAATGGGGCGATCTAGACACACCTTGGATGTGGTCAGAAGAGAAGGTACATTCACTTGCTTACCATCTAAGAAAGCAACTCTTCCCTATTCATATCGCTGCCAATAAGGCTGATTCATCCAAGGGTACACCATGGGATGCAATCGAATCAAACGGTATTATTCAACCAACCATGGCTGACATGGAGTTAGCATTACGAAGAGCGGATTCGGGAGGAATGATTTCCTACAACCCGGGAAGTCTGACGTTTTCAATTACAGACGAGTCTAAACTAAATCCTGCACAGATTAATGCACTTTCTTCGATGAAAGAAAAATTGTCTAGTGCTGGAGGAACCGGTGTTTCATTGCTACTCTCGAGAGTGCTATTCGATGCATTAACACATGTAGTCGTATATCCGGTAGCAGATGAAAATGCCTGGAAAGACGGAGATGGCAGGATATTGCCCGATGCTTTCGTAGTTCCTGATGGAATAGAAACCAAGGCTCTTGCTTACAAGGTTCACAGTGACTTAGGAGACGGTTTCATCAAAGCAGTAGATGGCCGAACTCGTAGAGTCGTAGGTGCTGACCATGAATGTAGTGACAACGATGTGATTAAGATTCACGCAAAGTCGTGATTATTCTTCATCAATCTCTTCTCTAGCCACTTCTAATTGTAGAGCTATTGTCATTTTATCTGGCTCTTCAGTAGTAGAGGGAGCAACAGGTGACATCATTTCACCTACTTCCACATACAGACTAGGTCCATTTGCCATGAAGTAAACAGATCCTCTACCGTCTCTAGAATCTGCAGCAGTAGCGTTTTCATTTGTCGCACATTCACCAGTACAACCATCAGCGAAAGCAACATAGACACGCCCTTCTCTATTGATATGCAAATCATTGAAGTCCAGCAGGTTACGATTAGAACCACCAATGTCTCTACAATCTCCTGAATTCAGACAAATAGAACCCATCTGAACAGGGTCATCTGTAACTCTCTTTGTATGGAAGGTAGGGTTTTCGTCTAGAGCATTTAGGCTGTATGTGATGTAAAGATGGTAAGTGATGTTGTTTACTGCATAGTGAGCATTTCCATCCCAAGGGTTCCCATCGATATCAGGTTGTCCAATCATGGCAGAGTCTTCACTTCCTAGGTAAGTGATAGCAATTCTTCCAGGATCTCCCGCATCGGTTTGTGGAAATACAGATGAAATAATTCCTTTAGGTGAAATTCGAATACTTTCTTGTTCCCAAGTCTCGCCAGAATCAATCGAGCGAGACATGTATACTCCTTCATCTGCCCCAGTCCAAATGTGATAAGCATTAGATTCGGTATCGGCAGAAACTTCAGAATTTTTTCGTGGGTTCGGAGTTCCTACATCTTCTCCCATCGACCTTTCAAACCATGAGAATCCATTGTCCTTTGATACGATTACTGTAGGGGTTGCAACTCGCGGAGTGACGTATACAGTTCCATCTGGTGCAGTAGAAATAGCTCCATGTAATCCACCGTTAGTAGTTGCTAATCCAATAATTTGTCCACCCGCTTCAAATGTGGCTCCTCCATCAAAACTAGTGAAACAGAATATTCCTACTAACTTGTTGTAGCAGTAGTAAACAGCGGTTTCGTATAAGTTGGTAGTCAAAGATCCAATGGCTGCATATGGGCCAGTATTTGTCCATGGCCCACTCGCTAGTTTGATGTGGTCATTGATCGGAGTTGTTCCGGAGTCGTGCGGGTTTCCTAACCAACTTTCACCATCATCGTCGCTCCAGCAAATCCATGAAGTTTCTAGACCAATCATTTGGACATTGAAAATTCGGTCAGTGATAGGGTCTACCCATCCGTAAGGGTCACTGGTTGTAGGGGAGCACTGTACAGGGTCCTGGGTTTCTTGCCATGCTTCGCCATGGTCACAGGATCTCATCACCTTCTCCATGGCTATGAAGAAGATACATCCACTAGATGTTATTCCAATACTAGGTTCCTTTCCGGTTTCACCAACGTCGCTGAATATGAAATCCATATCTAATGGGGCTTCATCAACAGGCATTCCTGAACTATCTGTAACGAAGACAGTAGGATCATCTACGGTGATAATTTCTGAATCAGCTTCTAATCCTCCTTTATCTGAAGACATTATAGTGTAAAGAATAGTTGAAGATAATAGTAGTATTACTAGGCCTATTGCCACGGCAGCATTAGTAGATAGAGTACCGAAAATTGGTAGATTCGACTTTTGCTCCCCCAAAGGTTCGTCAATAATTTCCGCATCCAAAATAGCATCATCAGCGTCGACTACAGCACCGTCAATTGTAGCTGATTTATCGAACTCTTCATCCATCCAAATCACCTTACTATTTTTTCACCGATTTTAGAATATACATTAATTCGGCTTCTGTGCAAACGAGTCTGTATTGCTTGGGTATTTAGTAAAATTGCCGAATTGGGTTTAAGAGAAAATTCAGTAGAATTCAATCAATGTCCCTCGGGGCGCTCATATTCAGGAGTCAATCTTGCCATAACTGCCATGTGCTTTGAAGAAAAGAAGAACATGTAAATTGGAACTAATAGGGTGCAAATAGCAAGAAGAATTAGTGTATAAATTCCCCACGGCTCAACACTTCTGATAAACAAAGTCCATGCAATCCAGAGAACAGAAAGCCACATCAAAGGCGACCAGCGTCTAGCCATTGCAGAGAATCTTGCATTGGCAGTAGAACTATCGTATAGTGAAGCAGCCTCTTCTTGGGTCACTAATCCTTTCTCAACTCCACATCGAACACAGACCTGACTTTTAGGTCCATTTCCATGTATGAATTGCTCACGGGCATAGGTGCCGTAGCAGTGACGACAGGTCGGCATGTTATCCGCCACTAACCGCCTCCACTTCAACAATGCGCTACTCGGTTAAGAAATTCTTCTAAGACTGCCATACCATTTTGCGAGCCAATAGACTCTGGATGGAACTGGACACCGTATGTATTTCCATCCCGGATTTCCATAGGCAGTGTACCGGTTTCATCTGTTGCGGTAACAGTTAATTCTCCATCTCCACTCAACACCAAGGAGTTGTATCTAGTCATTACATGTTCTCCTTCTTTCAGAAGTCCAGAACCATCTGCTAATACGGGTGATGGAACCCCATGAACAGGCCCCAACGGGCTTTCAATTAGGTTCATCCCTCTAGTAACTCCAATAGCCTGATGCCCCAAACATATCCCTAGAACAGGAATAGCCAATTTTGCGGCATGCAGAGACAACGGAGAGATTTCTGGTCGTCCCGGGCCAGGGCCAATAACAACGGCATCGTGGTTAAAATCAGTGATCTCTCCTCTCCCGTCATATATGTCAACCGTACACCCAAGAGATTGGAAAGCGTGAATTATATTGTGTGAAAAAGAATCTAAATTATCGATAAATGCAATATTTAGTTCAAACTTATTCTTTGTGACATATTCCTCTTGTTCAACATATAGTGGGTAAATTCCTAACTCGCCTTTGGGGATTGTTTTGACCTCAGGGTTTAGCCATCCACATGCACGCCTTAGAGCAGCTGCTTTCCATACTGCTTCCGCGACTTCAGCATCCGGATTACTTTCGATAGTAATTCCTCCACCGGCAACAACAGTACCGTGCCAGCCATCTGGAGTAAATCGTGCTTCCAAAGTACGTATCATGATGTTCCATGTAGAATCTCCTGTATGGACATCAATCCAACCCATAGACCCTGTCCAAAACGATCTTGGTTTCTTCTCTAATTCATCTATTGATGCACATACAACGGTTTTGGGGCAGCCTGTGATACTTCCTCCTGGGAAAAGAGCCTGCAATGCATCGATCCCATCGTTTTCATCTGCGAGTTTACCTGTTACGTGCGAGACTAGGTGTTGTACATTTGAATAGGCTTCGACATTAAATCTAGATTGAAAAACACTACCAGGTTCTGCCACAATTCCCAAGTCATTTCGCTCCAAATCAACTAGCATTCTGTGTTCTGCTCGTTCCTTTCTGTCATGCACTAAATCTCTTCTAAGCAGCGACTCTTGGTCGGCATCAGAACCTCTAGGCCTAGTGCCTTTTATGGGGGCAGTCATTACTGTTCTACCTTGCGTTTCTACTAATATTTCAGGCGATGATGATGCTAATGCAAGGCCTAAATCCACTGCTTCGATATATCCACTAAACGGCGCAGGGTTGTTGGTTGCTAAACGGTGGAAAATTGCTGCAGGCTCCTCCTCTAGCATTCCCCCCCAGGTTCTTCCAAAATTTAGTTGGTATATCTCACCCGATGTAATTGAATCTTTAATTCGGTGAACAATTTCTGCGTGTTCCTCATCTGTATGAGATGAAATTTCATTGCCACCCCTTACCGGTTCAGGCAGTTTTGGGAAGTTGACATCGCCTTCTTCCCATTCATCTACTAGCCAAAGGATTGCAAGTATTTCACCGGGGGATGGAGGGTGTTGCAAACGTAAAGGCTGCGTCCATTGAACCAAGTCATATGCTAGAGAACCAGCCCAAACCGAACCGACCGGTGTGTGTGGTTTGAGAGATCTTAGCATTGAATCAATAGTCATAGAGTTGAGAATATTTGTAGCCTTCCAACCGGCAGTTGTTAGTGACTGTAATGTTCCTTCCATGGGAGTATTTTGCATTGAAACAATGGTCTCACCATTTAGTGGGGAATGAGGGACTTGAGGCTCGATTTTAGGTTGAGTAATTACCAATCTTTTCTTCATGCCCTTTGCGAACATACTTCTCTTTGCTAGGTGTGACTTTGGACCGCCAGATAATAGTAAAATCCTGTCTTCGCCTTGAGCAGAAAGTAGGCGATCAATCATCGCCAATCCTCTCCCAGAGCTTCAATACATACCTTCTGTAGATTATCAGTGCCATCCCCGATATCAACATCGTCAAGCACTGTTAATCTAGCCGCACCCATCCCAGTTCCTAGCAATACGACTTCCTTTGCCCTTGCCACAATCCTCTCGTTTAGTCTGCCTTCACTAATTATGAAACCAGAATCTTCGATTGCACTTTTGCAGACATCAAAAGTAACCGAGTCTACGCCGCCTAATTTAGCATCACTAATCCATACGACTCCATCATCATCTAGTATTAGTGGCATAACTCGATCGCCATCAATTATGCAATAATCATGTACTAAGATTGCAACATCAGCACCTTTGTTCAAGACTTCAGAAGTAATTTGGCGATAAGCATCCCAATCTCCGTGCTTAGTACCCATTATTTTGCGACTCCACCTAGGGGCAGGGACAGTAATTCCTTCAGCATCCATGTGAATCTCTTGATAGAAATTTTTAGAATTGAAGGTAACTCCTTCACTATCAACTTGAATTCGTATCAATCCTTCAAGCCCATCTGGAATTTTGATATCAGGTACTTCAATTCCTAAAACAGCAGCATGCCTTACAAGACGCTGTAAGTGTAAATCGAGATGGAATAACTTTCCATTTCTCGCTCTTACCGTAGTAAATACAGCGCTTTTGGGTCCGATTACCATACAATCACAACAGGTCATCCAAGAATGAGGTGTCTATTCCTCCTTGAGCAGGCTGCTGTGGAGCAGGCTGATTCCAGCGTTGTGGTTGAACTTGGCTTTGAGGTTGAACAGGTTGACTCGGCTGCTGAATCCTTTGTGCAGCAGCATAAATATCACTCTGTTGTGAAGGTTGAATTGCTGGAGGTTGAGCTACTGGAGGCGCTACTTGTCCTCCAAAGGAACCCACATCGTCCCATCCATCTCTTGCTTGAATGCCCCATGTTGCTTCTTGTAATTCCCAGTCCTTACTACGGGCCGATTTACTGCCTTTGCCTCGTAGAACCAATACAAGCAATAGCATTGTAATGAGAGCCATTCCTGCTAAAATCATGTTTCCAGTAGACAGTAACTCTCCTAAGTCGGTAGAAGAATCATCTCCCTCCGACTCATCTCCTTCTCCACCGCCACCACTAGCGCCGATAGAGTCGATCTGTTGCGATTGAATTATCTGGCGACTGTTGATATTGTCTTTAGCAGCAACTCCAATCCACCATGCAGATTCATTCGTTAAGTCAGGGTAATTAGCAGTAGTAATTATGAATGATGATGCTACACTAGACATTCCTACTTCAGTTGCATCTGATACTGCACTAAACTCTTCATCTGAAATATACACAAGGTAAGACCGTACGCTAGGGTCGTTTGTATGTTCCCAAGTAACCAATATCGAATCATCTACCCACTCTAATTCAATACCGTCAATATCTGGCAAGTATGCTCCAACGTCATCTACTCCATCGTCAATAGCGATTGCAGTCGACGTGATTAAATTGTCACGATATGCATTTCCAGACCAATCTACCGGCACTACTGCAACTGTAACGGGTGTGTTTGGAACCACTAGAACATCAAACACTAGAATATCGATAGTTAGTGGAATTTCAGGGTCTCTATCCAATGTTGCGATTGGCGTCTTGACAGTTCCACTCGAACCTACAGAAGTAAAAGTGAATGCAGCCGCATACACTTCGTAGTAAGCAATATCACTCTCTTCAGATAGAGCAAATTCAAGTTGTACGGCGGTACCATCATCGCCCGCTCTGTCGTATAGGTTCAGATCTACCAACCTATCTGGTGCTGTTGTGTCCGCTTGATTATCAATAGGGGTGACCATCGCGATATTCAAATTATCAAGGTGAACATTGCCTTTGATGTCATGAACTGTTACAGCGACATATAATTCTACATCAGGCACAATTTGACTTGGAAGAGACGAGGAGATGCCACTTCCTCCGTACAGGGCCGTATTCAATGTCAATTCAATTGGACTCTTTGCTGTATCAATCCACTGCTTATCCAATACAATGCAGCCACACTTGCCAGGTTCAGTTCCGGCTTCAGCCCAGAAATCTGTCAAATCATCTAATGGATATTCTGCAGCCCAAATCACATAGTAATCAAAGTCGTCAACTTGAGAAGGAACCCATGAAACATCAATCGCAGTACCGTCGTCATCTGGATGGTCCCATGCATTTAATTCATCGATTCTATCTGGTTCTGATGCTCCATCGATATTGTTTACGTACGGTGTAACTTCAAGAATTGTAACATCTCCTGTGTCACCATTTAGCCATTTGTCAAACGCTACAGCACCAATCCAATATGGCTGACCATCAATAAGGAGGTCTTCCCCAATTGAATCTATGATAGTCATGTTTGTTTCACAATCTGGAACGATTGTAGCGACCTCCATGTCATCTACATTAGAAGGTAAGATAGTATCTCCCCCTGTGGTTACTGGTGCCATGTAAACAGTGACATATGCGCAGTCCGATGCAACAGATTCGTCCCACCCCATCTGGACTCTACCGCCGTCATCTGCAGGTACATCTTCAGCCCAAACTCCAGTGAGTTTCGGTGGAGGGACGCCATCATTGATTCCACCAGTTGGAACTATCGGGCCAATAACTGTAGCATTTACCAGATCCTCTTGTCCGGATTCATCGACACAAGTGAAAGCTAGCCAGTGAGGTTTACCCGCTTCAAGTGTTAGAGTGCTAACATTGCCGACTTGAGGCATTATCTCTGTGTGCACGCCCAATCCAAGAGCATCAGTTATTGCAGTAGTTGAAGCATAAACACGAGTACTTGCTAGATCAAGTGCGCCACAACGAGCCCATTCAGCAAATACTTCACCATCGACTGCTACAAACTGATCTCCTGAAACGGCAGTAGCCCAAATCGGAGGAGTTGGGACTTCATCCGTAGGAGTTGCTGGTCCGAATGGGGTAGAAACAACTCCGAACCTGCCGTCATTATATTCGACAACAACAACTGCCGAGTATTCGACTCCGTCCTGTAATGGCTGTCCTCCAATTGTAGAAACCTCGGTTTGCAGTCTAGAATGTAGGCTGACAGATGCATCAGGCGTTCTGGATTGTAAGTCTGGTACTGTTGGCTGTGTTGCCCAAGGCCCTTCATTTAGATAAACCAAATATCTCGAGAAATCTTCGTCATGAACTAGAGTCCAATTAGCCATCAAAGTAGAGCCCCCATCATCTGGTCTGTCCCACAGAGATAACCCCTGAATCGGAGTTTCAGTTCTATACCAGTCATAGGTCACTTTGACCCACATACTTCCGTTGGTAGGCGAGGTAACTTGGAAATTTACAAATCTAGTTCCATTGAGTAATACGCCGTTATCTACAGCGTATTGCATACTAGGAAGGAAAGTAGGATCGTTTGAGAGATTGACAGTTGCATTCCACTTTAGATCAACTAGTTTTGCCCAAGTTGCAGCACCTCCTACCGGTGAAGAGAATGTTAGCGGTACTGTTTGCATAGGTATTCCATGCGCTCCCGATACACCATTTTCGTCCAAGGTTACTGTGCTACTAGAGTTTACCAAAACAACTTGCATTCCCGGATGCGTATAATCTGTCACATCTTGGAATTGCAATTCAAATCCAAGTGATAATGGATCGGCTCTGCGCAGTGTAGTAGAATCAAGTTCTTCGCCAGAGTTGAGAGTCCATATTTTCAATCCCGATTCGGTAGTTACAGCAACATAAGAATTCGAAACAACACTGCCACCAGTAGAGTCTGCTGCATAGAACCTGTCAACAATGGAGTTCCCATTTAGTCCGGCTTGTACAACAGTAGCGCCATTTTCTCCAACCGCTATTAGGTATGAGCCATCAGAGCGCATACTGTATACTGGCCAATCTTCCATTGAGAATATGTTCACTCCGGTATTGAAATCTCCAGTGCTCCTTACCCAATGTACTAGAGGGCCCGTTGTTGTTGCAACATGCACTCCCCAAGTATCAGCGGTTACCGCTGTAACAGAATTAGATGGCAATTGGTCGAATTGATGCAATGCTGAAATCGAATTATCCGCAGTATTCATTTGAGTTATTCCTGGCCTGTCTGTGCCTTTTCCATCATGGGAAATGAACAAACTCTGCTGAGTCTGAGTAATTCCTCCGGCAGAAGTTGTAGTTGTAGTGGTTCCAGTCAATCCCCAAGTCGATGTCCCCATCAGACCATCCGCTGGAGTAAATGTTGTGAAGTTGCCCGTAGATTCATTGTACATCGCCAAACCACTAGGGGTGGCCATCCAAACATTCCCATCAAATTCAACCAAGTCTTCAACGTAAGAAATTGGCAGCCCATCTACGGCAGTCAAGGCAGTTTCCCAGTTGTCACCAGTTGCGTTCCATCTTGCAACACCATTATTTGTAGCAACATAAACAGTCTCAGAAAGAATTTGACCAAAGTTCCCAGTGGTAGTAACTGTTTCTATTGCATTGATATTGTTTGAAGGAAGACCAGCGATTAATCGCCCGGCAGTGTAGGCCATAGTAGTTGTATTGAATACCTGTATTCCTGGAGACGAAGATCCAGATCCTTGAAGGCCAATATACAATTCATCGCCAACTAATTTTATTTCATCTTGGAAGTTGTGAATTCCAGTTGGCAGTGTTACCAATGTTCCAGTAAGAGTGTCAAGCATTCTTAGTCCGCGATTGTTACTTGCTAAGTACAAATCAGTACCAACCAATTCGATATCAGTTACTGCAGCATTAGCAGGTATTGTCCATCCCCTTTGCCATTCTACTGAACCATTTGCCAATTTGACTCCTTGTAGAACTCCAGAGCCTGTGTTTTGCCAGGATGAAGATGCCACCCATAAGTGGGTAGAGTTTCCAGCCATCGAAGTTACTTGTCCACTGACTAGGTTAGGCAGTGCATGTATCGTGTTCTGCCCGCCTTGGCCTAAGGTGTCAACATGGGAATAACCAGACGTCCCTCCTGCTTGACCAATCAACCATTGTGTTCCCAACCAATCGATTGATGAAACAGCCGAGCCTGTAGAGAGTATACTTGCAGTACCTACGGTGGCTCCGCTTGCAGATAGTAGTGCATAACCTCCTCCGATTACATTGTCTCCTTGATCTCCAATATCATATCCGATGGCTAGTCTGCCGCCAGCGAATTCCATAGCTCCCCACCAAACAGGGTCACTTGGTATGTTATGCGTAGAAGAAGTAAGGTCGGACAACCATTGGTCGTTGATGTAATCATATCTTGAAATTGGTTCTGAATCATCATTGTATCCAATGTATAGGATATCGCTTGATTCGTCACATGCAACTGCAGCGGCATCGCCATCAGCTAATCTAGTGGATGTAGTCCAGGATGACAGAGCAGTTCCATTTGCTAAATCTAATCTTGCAACACCGCCATTATTTGCAGTTATTGAAACGTGGAAAATCCCTGCACACATAGCCATGCCAATCGGGTACCCGTTAGGAATTCCATTGGAGCCAGTGTCCCATGTGGTCCATGTTCCACTATTGTCTAGATGTAGAATTTCGCCGTCGAAACCACCAAATCCGCCGTTCCTTGCAGTACCTGCTACTAGGTCTGTGCCATTTGTCCACAACTCATACACAGTATCGTCTGCAGAAGAAGGTAGACCGTTTCCGGGAGTCCAAGTTGACAGCCATTGATTTGTAGATTCATCATAGCGTGTTATTCCGTCTTCTGTTGCGAATAGTATCTCTCCATCGAACTCAACAATTTCTCTAATCGGGAATTCTAGGTCGTCCCATTCGCCAACCTTGCTGCCATTAGCAGCAAATGCTTCGAGCTTCGACTCTCCCCAAGAAATCCAGTTTGTTCCAGTCGATGAGATAAAGGAAGTTACACGATCAACAGAACCTTCTGGCATTAATTCAGCCTGCCAAGAATCAGTTGTCAAGTTGTAAAGGGCGACACCTCCACTACCTTCAGTATTCCACCATTGTCCACTGGCTACAGAGACATGTAGCACGTCTCCAATAATTTTCATACCGTAAACATCGCCACCATTTTCATCGACTTGTGCTCCTGCATCAAGTGTAGATTTTGATGTAAAGTTTGCAATATCAATTCGAAAGACGCTATCTGAAGAGTACTGCTGGTGAAAGTATAGGGTGTCGCCGTAGATCGCTAAATCGTAAGGGTCACCATTTCCGAAATCCCAGAGGCTACTAGTTTTCTCAATATCATAAACTTCTGAACCAGTTGTAACATTGAGTAGCTGGAAACCATCACTTCCTCCAACCCAGATGTGTCCTGGTCTGAAATCTGCAACCAACCCTGTAACTTCTTCATTTCCTTGGTCGAGGTAATTGTCTTCGGTCCAAGTGGTTAACCAAATATTGTTTGGAATATCATATCTTGCAACTCCAATTCCGAAAAGACCAACATAAGCCACATCTCCAATGACTTCGATTAAAGCGTTGGATGGCGAAGTATCGGCCTGCCAGTTTTCAGTCCAAGAGAAAGATGACTTGTCAATTAGACCAACTCCGTTAGTAGTTCCTCCAAAAACAGTGGTACTGTTGAATCCTACAGCATTTACTCCCCAGTTTGGCATCCCGTCTTGTGCGTTAACACAGTCATTGAGGCCAAGGGTTGCAACATTATATTTGCAAACGCCTATGTTTGTTCCAGCGTAAATGTAGCCCCCGGAAATTCCAGATTCTATTGCAAAATCAAAGAATTGGGATGGCTGTAGATTCCAACTGCTACCCTTTGGAAGATCAGTTGCAGTATTTCCGTTCCATCTGATCGCTCCGTTTGAAGTTCCGATGAGCATTATTGAATTGCCAGAATCGGATTCTAAGGCATATACTTGGTTGGAAGGAAGTACTTCGGTTGGGCCTGCATTACCTCTGTTTGGTATAACTGTAAGAGGGGCTAAAATTTCGCCAGTTGATAGGTCCTTTCGTGCAACTCCGTAACCCGGTAGTCCCATGTGAAGAACTTGAGGATTGGTTCCAAGAATTGCCACAGGTGCGAAATCAACATCGTTGATTCCAGTTGATACCCATGAGCCTAGGAATGTGTTGTTTGCGATAATATATCGATTCAATCCGTCTTCTGCAGTGCCAATGTATGCTACTCCATTATGTATTGCAACTCCGGTAGGAGAGTCACTATCTAGGTCACTATTTCCTTCATTTAGGGCAATTGCTGAACCAGATGAAGATTGATTGAATATCGATGCGCCGTTTTGTGGATGAATGGCGACTATCCAATCTCCCTCAGCATCTACGCCGCTTATATCGTCTGATTGTAGGCCAGATACTGCATTCCATGTATCTAGGACATTACCTTGAGTGTCAATAATATGTATGCCACTACCCATTGTTCCAACAATGACATTGACTCCATCATTTACAATTTGAGTAACAGTACTTCCAGTATTGATAGGAGAAAGCCATCTTGCCTGACTAATCGAATACCTGTCAAGATAATCTTCACTACCTACGTAGATTACTCCGTCAAATTGCATAGCATCGCTCAAGTCACCAGAATATGGGCCGCTTCCAATCGACAAGTCACCGGTGTAAACAGGCGTACTTCCCGGTTCGAGCATAGCAAGAACTGCACTACCATCTGTAACAAGAACGGTGTCATTTACGGGGCTCCTAGAGCCCGAAGAGGGCCAGTAAAGTATGTTCTTTCCATCATTTGCTTGGCCTAATGATGCAAGGGATGTGGTGGCTGAGAATGTGCCTGAGGCAGTGTTGTACATATGTACTGAATCAGTGGTCAGAATCTGAATTTGGTTATTGACAAATGTCATGCCCATTACTTCATCAGACGACAACCAGTTCCCGCTATTCCAAGTTGCTAACCAGAAATTGCTTGAAAGATCCCAGCGCGCTATTCCAGCGTCATATGATGCAACCAACAATTGATTTCCAGCTACAATGAAATCGCTGATGTAATCTGAGTGAAGGTTGTTTGCAGTATTCCACGGTGACAGTGGAGACATTGAATTTACATCCCACCTTCCTACGCCTCCGCCAAGTAGAGATGAATAGATTACTCCGTTATATTCTAAGTTCGTTTCAGGAACACCTGTTGGCCAGTTAGTAGTGCCACTCGCCTGTTCCAAAGTCCAACCAGTTCCAGCCGAATTCAGAGTAAATATTCCGGATTCGCTGAATGCAAAAAGATCGCCGTTACTACCAACGAGTACTTGCGCCCATGAGCCGCCAGATGGTTCAGCCGGTAAGTCTGCATTCCAACTTGTGTCGGATAGATTAACAGAACGAACTTCACCGCCAGAAGTAGCAATTAGCATTCGATTATTGGCTATATCAATTTCAAGGTCCCACACATCTTCACTTTCGCCATTCGAATTCATGATTTCAAATAAATCAATTATATTCGGTGTTGACATTGCATCGAGAATAACGATGTATGATCCAATAGCGAGATACATTCGCCCATCAACAGGGTGGATTTGATAATCCTCGATATACAATTCAACCGGTTCTAGAGAAGTGAATGGATCTGCGGGAGCGAGAACTTCGAGAATGAAATCAGTGATTTCAGAACCAGATGGGACGGTTACAGTCGCACCAACATCTGCGTTTGTTGAAAGTCTACCCTGGTGCGGGTTAGAGCCATCGAATCCGTATGTTTGACCTAGCCAGCCATTGCCTCTCCAATCAAACAAAACTTGTCCAGTATCGGGAGAAAGTAGGAGTGGCTGCTGTACCGAAACACCTTCAGTTCCGTCGACCATTATTTCCATTGTTGCGTTTCCAAGAATCGCCCCTGGGGCGAATTCCATTGTCCAGCCAGCGGTAGCCTGCGAGCCATTAATTGGATTAGCACCGGTGGCATTTAGCAACATCCAACCGGTGTCTTCGGACCCTTCTTTAGGCCATATTGTACTGCTGCCGCCTTCATGTGCACTGGCCAGTGGTGCGGATAGGATTGGGCCTAAAGAAGACAACAACATCACGGTCACGAGTAGTACGGCTCGAGCGCCAGTATTCGCAGGGCCTACGGCCCTGTTGAGTTTGTTCATGGAACCTATCGGACTTCAATGGTATATCAAGCGAATGCACTCTTGTTAATCGCCTGAATCACCGATTTTGAGTATATTTTCGTGATTTTGAAACTATTCAACTTTCGCTGTTAAGTTGAATTTATTCACAAAAAGGTCAAACACGGTACAGTATGAGAAGCATCTCGGAGAGATTGAAATGGATGAGGACTGGCGGGAGCAAGCAATCAAAAAAGAAGCTCTTGATTATCACGAAGCTACGCCTCGTGGCAAGATAAAAGTCATGCCTACAAAACCACATTCAACGGCCCATGAATTATCCCTTGCTTACTCTCCAGGAGTTGCTTATCCTTGCTTAGAGATTGCAGAGAATCCCGATGATGCATATCGCTACACATCCAAGGGCAATTTGGTCGCTGTAATATCGAATGGCACAGCGGTTTTGGGCTTGGGAAATATCGGTGCTTTAGCATCTAAACCAGTTATGGAAGGCAAAGGTTTGCTTCTGAAAACATTTGCTGATATCGATGTATTCGACATTCAAATCGATACTGAAGATCCGGAAGAATTCATCAAAACCGTTTGCAATATTGCGCCCACCTTTGGAGGCATTAATTTAGAAGATATCAAAGCCCCTGAATGTTTTGAAATCGAGAGGAGAATTGCAGAAGCAACCAACATCCCAGTAATGCATGACGATCAGCACGGCACAGCGATTATTTCGGGAGCAGCATTACTCAATGCTGTAGAATTACAAGGCAAAAAATTGTCTGAGATAAAAGTTGTAGTTGCTGGAGCAGGAGCATCAGCAATTGCGTGTGCTTCCCACTATGTAGCATTAGGTGTAAATCGCAAAAACATACTGATGTGTGATTCTCAAGGAATTATGACTAAGAAGAGATTGGACGCTGGTGAATTGAATGAATTCAAGGCGCCATTTGCAGTTGATTCTGAAGAAGGCAGTTTAGCAGATGCTCTTGTTGGAGCAGACGTGATGCTCGGGCTTTCAAAAGGCGGCCTTGTTAATGGAGAAATGGTGTCCAAAATGGCAAGCAAACCAATCATTTTTGCTCTGGCGAACCCAACGCCCGAAATAATGCCACACGAAGTTTTGGCTGTCAGAGATGATGCAATTATAGCAACAGGGCGCTCCGACTTTTCTAATCAAGTGAACAACGTACTTGGATTCCCATACATTTTCAGAGGCGCCCTAGATGTTAGAGCGAGAGATATTACTCCTGGCATGAAGATGGCTGCAACCAAAGCATTGGCAGCATTAGCAAAAGAACCAGTTCCAGACTATATCTCACATGCCTATTCTGGAGAATCAATGCAATATGGTCCAGATTATATCATTCCTAAACCGTTTGATAGAAGGGTACTGATTTGGGAAGCAGCAGACGTGGCCGAAGCCGCAGTCAATGAAGGAATTGCTGCAATTAAGCCAGAAGATTTCGACAAACAAGCATACAAAGAATCGCTGGAAGCTAGACTTGGAATGTCATATTCTGTAATGAGAGGAGTTTTCAATCAGGTAAAAGGTCGCAAAAAGAGAATCGTTTTCCCAGAAGGGGACAATGAAAAGGTCATCAGAGCAGCAGCACAGTGCGTTGAACAGGAGATCTGTGTTCCAATTCTATTAGGAAACAAGGAAAATATTCACCAAACGATGTCAGAGTTGAATATTGAATTTGATTGTGAAATCACTAATCCAAGATATGACGAACGGAGAATTGGCAACTATGATATCCACTTACTACAAAACCGCAGTCGAAAAGGGATGACAGCATTAGATGCTCAAAGACTACTCAAAAGCAGACCATATTTCGCTGCCCAGATGGTTGAAATTGGAGATGCAGATGGTTTCTTAGGAGGGGTGAGTAGAAATTATGCAGATGTTCTGAGGCCTTGTTTAGAAGTTATTGGAAGTGATGAGGATAGTCACTGTGCGATTGGTTGCTACATGATGGTTGTAAAGGGCCGGCTAATCTTCTTAGGAGATGCTACAGTAAACGTATATCCTGATAGCAAAACACTTGCAGATATTGCAGTTCAAACTGCAAAAGTGGCCCGGAGATTCGGAGTAGAACCCAAGGTTGCTATGTTGTCATTCTCAAATTTTGGTAGTAGCCGAGCGCAACGTTCTGAAAGAATAGAAGAGGCAATTGATATGGCAAGAGAGATGGACACTTCTCTAAGCATCGATGGTCCAATGCAGGCAGACACTGCTCTAGATGTCGACGTTCAATCTGAATATCCATTCATGGCATTTGACGGGCCAGCTAACATTCTGATATGCCCGAATCTAGCATCAGCAAATATTGCTTACAAATTACTTGAACAGTTGGGGGATGCTGAGATGACAGGGCCTATTTTAGATGGGTTAGACAAACCTGTGCAGTTACTTGCACGAGCCGACGGAGTAAGGCACATTGTCAATATGGCTGCAATTTGCGCTCTTGATGCAATACGGAAAGAATCGTACTGGACTAGTCTTTCAAATGAATGATTTCACCTTCGGAGTCCAATGCCCAAGTCGGTCTTCTCGGCCTCCAGAATGCCCCGGTAACGAAACCAGCGCATAAGCCTCCGAACAGTAGATTTGCCCAACCATCGATGGCATAGGATCCAAATCCTCTGAGTATGGGAATCGTGAAACTAGGAATTATTCCCAGTATGGTAGTCCAAAACAACTCACTGCGGATATTCGTGGCTAGATTAGCATTATTTGGAACCCTCTTCACTTCACTATCTCGTTTTGGAGATACTACCAATCTGAATCCAACTTTGGGTAATGGCCTATCTCCTGGCGTTATTACGCGTGCGTACACACCTGAGCGCGTAGGGTGCGCTGACTGAGATACACGATGTCCAGACAGCGGTCCATCGACTTCGTCTAACCGCGGCCTTCCGTCCAATGGAGCGCCCCGATGGTTGCCAGTTGCTTCATCAGCCAGCAACTCAGTCCATCCACAAGGTAGAGAAAGCATGTCCCTCGCAGCTTCCCATTCAGATTGAGAAGGTCTGCGTATATCATCATCAAAATGTTCTGAAAGCCTCGAACAGAGTTCAGCAACATCATCATGAGTAATCATATCTTTGAGATCTTCAGAACTATCTTCTTCTCCCATTATCTTTCCATATTGATTTCTAGTTAGCGGACTCTCCAATATCAGATATGATGGCAAATCAACTCGATGTCTAGGCCTTTCATTTGCATGGACCCACCCTCCTTTATCGGTCCCCAGAAAAATCTGGCGTTCTTCGATTCGAATAAAGCGAAGACCAAATGGGCCCTCGATGATTTCCATTTTCACACCTTCAGTGTTGCTTCAACATTCCGATACCACTTCATTCCATTCTCGTGATCTTCTAACTGGGAAAATTGCGGGTAGGGGGAGATTGAGCGGACATAACCAAAAGCGGCCAAATCTACCAAGTCAGGTGATTTTCCTCCAAAGAATTGGTCGCCGTTGAACTCTCCTGTGAATTCGGTGAGTAAATCATGCCATAATTTCTTAGGGGTTCGTCCGTCTTTCTTTACCCTGCTTCTTGCGATTATCCCCCACATTATAGGGAATCCCGCCCAAGCATAAAGTCGCTTAGAAATAAATCCGAATTTTTCTAATTTCGACACTCTTGTTGTTGTTTTGAGGGCTGAAAATAAACTCCCGTATAGAATTGGAATTGTGGCTTTAGACATGTGAAGATCAACCCATTCCATCCATTCATCTCTTCTGGCTTCATTGTCTGATTTCCACAACTTACCACCGTTGTGAACCACATCAATATGTTTCATAATCGGAGTGGAATCTACGAATACCTTGTCTTCAGAGTCGACCCAAACAGGGACCTTTTTCCATTCAGGTGCACTGGGCAAAGTCTTCTTTGCTTTCATCGGATTTACTTGGATTCTTTCATGCTCGATGCCTAGATGCTCGAGTAAACTTCGGACTTTCCAACAGAACGGGCATGTATACAACATGTGTAGGTTACCTGCACTCCCCATGAACCGAACGGGCAGGACTCTCCTTCATGATTCATCCGTCTCTCTGGTTCCATCTGGCCTCCAGCCAGGTTTCCAGAAATTCAGGTCATCCAACCATTGTGAAAATTCATCATCAGCGCAATTTAGTAACCTGAATGCACGCATGTTTAGCCCTTCTAGCAAAGAATCTTCCATCACTCCTTCTTCATTTGCATCCTTCCATTCACCTGCCATTTGGCGAATTTGTCTCCTTGCTTCTTCTGGCGCATCGAAGTTTCTCTCACAGACTTCTTGAAGATCGGATAGCCAAGATCTAGTATCTCTACGAATAACATCTGGAATCGCCGACACTTTCGACTTCTTACCGAACGGCCACCAACCCATGCCCGCTGCTCGGGCTACACCATCAAGAGTCTTGGGGTTGAACTTACTGGGGTTAGTATGGGGCGAATAATAGTTCATCTTCATGGCCGACCATCGGATAAGAAAATGGCAGGGTTGATTGAGGATTATTCAAATCGACTGAAGTCTAAAGTTAGAATAGAAATACACAATTCAAAACTATCTAATCTGGAATATTATTCCCGTCTTCCAAAGTCTTCGATATTGTTGGATGAGGGTGGCAGAATGTTGACTTCAGTTGAACTCTCTGAGGAGTTTGACAAATGGGGAATGTCTAGCGAAGATATCAACTTAGCAATAGGGCCTGCAGATGGTTTTCCCAAGGGCCATGGCAGGGATTCATTATCACTGTCTTTAATGACTCTGCCACACGAATTAGCGGCAGTTCTACTCATGGAGCAATTGTATCGCGCAAATGAAATTTCGCGAGGAAGCGCATATCACCGCGTTTGACAACAATCAAGAATGTGGTGCTACACCCAGTAAATATGGAGACATGGTGGTTTCTAATTCTAGAGTTCGCCGTTGCGCTTACTCTAATTTCTATGAGTAAACGTCAACCATTCCCTGGCCCCTCTCAAAGATACGGATACATCCTCCTGACAATCTCATTTCTGTTATTGATTGGAGAAACTGCTCCTAGGCCTACGGGAATACAAGTGCACCTATTCATTCTCCTGGCTTATGGATCTCTAGGTCTGATTCGCGGTGTTCACAACATGCTTGTGACCCGTGAAGAAGTAATAGTAGCACCACTGGCGGGAATATTATTTTCAGTTTCTGCAACAGCTATAATGGCTGAACAATGGGGCAGCCTTTCTGTATTCGAAGAGTATGCTGCATTTGCGACAATAGTTGTAATCGGCGGGTGTCAAACTTGGTTGGTATTCAGAGGGTTGCTCATTGGGCGCCTACCATTAGCTTGGTCTAAAGCAGGCCTAGTAGCTTTAGAAAGAGGCCATATTTCTGGGAAACACGGGGCATTGGAATGCTTTGAGAAGGCTTGGGATTTAGAAGAAGAGCATCTTAATCCAATGGCTTGGATTGCATTACAGAGAATTAACTCCTTCATTGGAAACGAAATGGAAGCAGAGCACTGGAGTAAGAGATTATCAGAATCTGGAGGCGAAGATGCTGTGGCTAAAGAGTGGATTTCAGCAATCGAGTCTGCACTAAATTCTCAGCAGCCAATGTCAGAAGAAGAATAAATTAGCGAAAAACAGTGATTTAAGTGATACAAGAAAGGGTATCACTTAAGTGGGTCGAAGTCCAATTAATAGCATGGAAAGTGAAAACTCTCGTGAAGATTGGCCGTTGTCAACTATGTGTTGGTACGCTGTATTCATCTGGTTTGGAGCATCTTTATTCTCACAATCAGTGTATATTGCATTCTATGGCAACCCGTACGATGCGAATATAATGCTGGAAGCAGCAGGCCCATTTGCATGGATATTGATCGGTATTGAATTGATTGTTTGGGTTATGATAGCAATTTTCGTGGGTGGCAAAGTCTCAAATCGCTTGCAAGTAAAACAGTCAGAAACGACTTCTTCGGATGTAATTCTACCACAGACTTGATGAAGCCTCAGTTTGAGTAGCCCGTTCGTGCACGATGAATGGAATCCACCACCACTTGCAGGCCAACCGATGAGTCTGACGGAGTTGCTTGATGAAATGGCATTATTAGCAATACCTGATGGTTCAAAGGTTGTTACAATCGAAGAGGCTAGAAAAGAGCTGCCAATGGCTAAGAAATTGCTGTATTCTCTACAGGCTCTACAAGATCAGGCTCATGACTTAACAGAAGAGTTAGAAGTGCTTGTAGAAGAATTGCCCCCGCATGACGAACATGTAGCCGAAGTTGCTGACCAATTAGGCGGCTTGGTAAAAGAATGGCAAGAAGTTGGCGATTCTCTAGAATTATTAGGTGCTAGAGTCGCAGGATTTGAACCAGGGCATCTTGAATGGCATGGCGTAGTTGACGGTTATCTTGTGTTATATTCTTGGTCTGAAGGAGAAGAAGATATTGAGTGGTGGCATCCTCTTGATACCGGCATCAACGGCCGCAGACCTCTTGTTGAAGCATGACCTCGGGTGCACATGGTCCGAATCACGAAGGTGCATACTGGCGGCGGCGATTTAGGTGAAACTTCGCTAGTCGACGGTAGTAGAGTTTCCAAGAGCGATGCGCGTATTGAAATTGTTGGAACATGCGACGAGGTTAACGCTTTATTAGGCGTGGCATTGATGGAATCCAACCGTATTTCAGAGACACATCCAGACGGCGGCGAGAGAATAACTGTACGCCGGGTAAAAGGCGTATGTTCAGAGGCATTGAGCCGTCTTCAAAGCGAATTATTTGATTTAGGTGCAGAATTAGCTTGCCCTCCAGATCAGATTCCTGAATATATGGAATTACTAGACCAAAACGACTCAGATCGCTTGTGTGAAGAAATGGACGCTTGGAATGAAGAACTTCAACCGCTTGAGAGTTTCATTCTTCCAACGGGAACCGGTCCAGTGGCTGCAATGCACTTGGCAAGGACTGTCACTAGACGTTTGGAGCGTTCAATGGTTGCAATTAAAGATGGTATGCGACCATTAACTTTGCAATATGTAAACCGCCTTTCGGATTGGCTGTTCGTTCTAACTCGTTGGGTATCATTCAGACTAGGAGAAGATGAGAGTCTATGGGTTCCAAAAGGTAAGAGGGGTAGCGGCACAGCCGACTTAACTCGAAGACAGAATGCTAACCGTTAATCAATCTCTTCCGATTGATTTCATGTGAGCGTGAGCAGCAGCTAATACTCCTTGACTTTCATGATGAGTGAGTTGTTTCATAGCACTCTCCCATTCTAGCCACAAATGCTCGCTGTGCTCATGACTAATTTTTACAGCCATCGTTTCAGTTTCGGCAATATACCAGAAAACTTGTTTATCGATTCGCTTACCTTTGTGGCGGAAATCATATGCGGTTCGATATTCGAATCCATCTACAAATTCAATATCGGTAATGCCGGTTTCTTCACCTAATTCTCGACCAGCAGTGGCTTTTCTATCTGCATCTGAGTCCTCGACATGGCCTTTTGGAAAATCCCAATGCCCCTGCGGATATTGCAGTAACAAGATGGAGCCAAAGTTGACCAAAACCACTCCGCATGAGGTCTCCATGGTTCTATTGGCCCGACTACCCATTGATAGCCCCATCGCTTCAGATTCACCCTATACATTCATGTCTTGGACACTCTCGCCGGTTGTCATGTCGCCTTTGGATGGGATACAGAGAGTCGTCGCCGACTCGGATTTAGACGGTCTTATGGCGGCAGCCGTTCTCAAGGCAAGTAAACCAGAAATGGAAATTCATTTCGCCCACCCTGCATTATTACGAATGGGAAGTATTGATCACCTCATTGACCGAAATACTGCAATCTGCGATTTGCCGTTCCATCCCGATTGTGGGTTGTATCTCGACCACCATCTAACCAACCGCCCATCCCCCGAAGAACAGATTGTGTTCGAACAAAGAGGGGGAATCTGTCATTGGAGAGATACGCCTTCGGCTGCCAGGGCAGCGTATGATTTGCTGAAAGATGAGTTGGACCTTTCGCATTTAGAAGAAATTATGCCAATTGTTGATGCATTAGATTCTGGCGGAATAACGCTTGAAGAATTTATGGAGGACGGGCCTGTGATGCGCCTTTCCCGCTCATTATCTATGTCTGACCCCAAACATATGCAAGTAGTCATGAATCAATTTGCAACAGGCGTACCCTTGGATGAAATCTTAGCTAGTCACAAGGTGAGATTGGATCTGTTGGGTTCAGTAAGAGGAGAACAATCTGCAATTGTCAAGGAAAAAACCACGATAATTGATGGCTTAGCGATTTGTGATTTGAGTGAAACAGGAATGCGCAGTAATGGGTATCTAATCACAGCATTAGCAGGGCCAGAAGCCCTAGCTTGCTGTGTTATACACGGATACATTGACGGGAGTATTGAGGATTCTAGTCGGCCAGCCTTAGGGGCATCATTCTATGCCAATTCGTTCCGTGATGAATCAAATCCATTCGATTTGTCAATGCTTGCGACTCTACTGGACGAAACGGGCGGGGGCCATGCAAATGCCTGTGGTTGTCGAATCCAACCATCAGATGGGACAAAACGGGAATTAGTTGAAGGAGATAAAGAATACAATCTCGAACAGTGGATGAGTCTGTGGAAACTTAGAGAAAGCAAAATGCTTCGTTAATTTTAGCATTAAAGCGTTTGGATTTGCTAAAGGTGTACACGGATACAACCATCAACTGAAATAGTATGTTTCAAGCGGCCAGCCATGGAAGGTGTGACTGACCCTAAGATGCTTGAAGGGCGAGCCTTCTACAAATTAGGAGAGTTTACTTTTGATCATCGAAAGAAAGTACTGGTCGTCGGAATACTCGCTTGTATAGCTATGTCTTCACTGATGATTATGGGTCCAAATTGGGCAGAATCTTGGGGAGAAGGAGACCTCGAATCAATGAATGCGGCTAGGATATATGATGATGCATTTACTTCCGATGAAGGCTCCCAATCTTTCACCTACCTCGTATACCACCCTACATTAGACGACACATCAACAGAATGGCAAGACTCCGTCATTAAAGCATTGAGTCCTTTTTCTAATTTAGACGATGTTACAATTGAATATTCATGGGAAAAAACTGATGACGAAAGGAGCCAATATGTCCATGCAGATGGTGATGGTTTTTGGGCTAAGAATGTTGTAACCATAAATTTGGAACGTACCGAAGCTAAGGAATTATATGCTGAAAACTGGGAAGATGTAGAAATCGATGGGGATTTTGAGACATGGCGTACAGGTGGAGTTGCAATTGATGTTATATTCGACAAGAGGATTCAGGATGATCTTATCACGGCCGAGCTGGTTTCTGGGCCGCTGTCTCTGATTATTTTGCTAATCGTTTTCGGGACAATTATCGCAGCATTATTGCCGATTGGAATTGCGTTTTTGACTGTACTTTCTGCAATGGGTATCACCATTTGGCTATCGAATGTGACAGATGTAACACAATATGCTGTGAATATTATCTCATTGATTGGAATAGGCGTATCAATAGATTATTCGTTATTCATGGTCAACCGGTTCCGTGAAGAAATGCATAGAGGTCACGACATTAGAACTTCTACAGCAATGACTGTTGCAACCGCAGGTAAAGCAGTATTCTTCAGCGGAGTAACTGTTGGAATCGGATTAATGGGAATGTTATTCTTCGAGAATACTGGTATTCCGAGTTTAGGCATTGGTGGTACTTTAGCAGTATCAGTCGCTATGATTTATTCTCTAGTTGTCCTACCTTCTATACTTGCTATGCTTGGGTCAAGGGTAAGCGACGGGTGGAAACTCCCCTTCTCTTTCAAGACTGAAAATGATGCAGA
>JBJLAY010000029.1:0-5436 GCA_045568475.1 Candidatus Poseidoniaceae archaeon
ACTTACAGGGAGAAAGAAGAGTAATTCCTCATCCTCTCACAATGACAATCTCTACTCTTGAAGTTCTTGAACCAAATAAAGCAACTACTTTGCTGCGTAATTTCATTGTTGTTCAACCAAACCCTATATGGTCAACAATGGATCTTAGAATCAGTATAGAGACTGGATTATCATCCAGCCTAACTGGAGCGGAAATAAAAGGTGACGATTCAATTGAAATCACTCACAGGAGAACACCATTCGGAGAAAGTATTGAGATTAACGCTGAAGGTCTGAAACCAACTGATACTTTTGCATTCACAGCAATGCCAAGCGACAATCTCCTAAATGCGCCAAGTAGTTTGTCATTGATAACGATTTTATCATTAATTGTGGGATTATTTATTGCACTAATAATGACGAAAACGAAGAGAAGAAGTGCTCTTTGGATTGAGATGGTATTAATTCCGATCGTTTTGGTCGCACTGTATCTGGCAGCACCACCATTTACAGTTGGCGTTATTGCGGCAATAACCATCACAATATGGATAATAACAGCAGTTGCAAGCCCGACTAGAAAAGGCGTAACTACGGCAAAGAAAGTAAATGACCACCCGATTATTGAATGTCCTGCATGTGGTACACCTAATCCAATTACTACTGAGCAACGACCTTTCCGGCTACCTTGTCAAGGATGTGGAAGAGTTTTGAAAATTGTTGAATGATCATAGATGACCATTCATTATCAGTAAATCTGCAACACTGCTAGCATGTACTCTTGCTTCATCTGCATCATCTGGCCAATCGTTGATAGAAAGATGTAATTGACTGGCTATGTCAGAATCAAATCCAGGAATCATTGCCCTATGCCATATTAACTCCTCTAGGCGCATTGTAGAAATCCCATCTTCTCTCAAAGCTGGAAGAACTAGTTCACTGATTGCTGAACTTCTAGCATCTAAATCCATTCCAGCCCACCCCTTGGAAAGGCGCTTTAGCATTCTTTCCGATAGACCAGGTATCATGCCTGAGGCAGGGTTAGGAACCTCTGGTAAAGGACGTATGTCTAACGAACCCTCTGAATCTAAATGATCTCTGAGTACTGACATTACAGGGTCATAATTTGCATTAAGCCCTTGACGTAACCAGGAACCCGCTATGGTCATTGAGCGCTGCTTCCGCACTCTATTTCCCTCTGGAGAGATAATAGCAGAAATTGCAGCACATATAGCAACGCAATCAATAGCACCATGATGGATTTTATTCGATTCAGGGAAACTGAGTTCCACCTCAATTGGGCGTATATGAATCACATTAGCAGTTATCTCAAATGATTTTCTTGACTCACTAAATGGGTCGATATGGATAATTAAGCCGTCAACATCTGGTAAGTCTTCTACATGGTCACGACCAACATGGCTACGAGAGGGGAGAACTCTTCTGCGATAATGCAGAGAATTATCCAAGAAAGATGCTTCCAACTGCGCTAGGGCCAATATCCCATCAAGGTCGGCAGGGGCCATTAATTGAATCATTTTAGCGTTGTTAATCGCTTCTGATAGTTCATTCAATTCATCTTTGATAGATGAAAAAAATGACAACTGAAGCAGACTATTCATAACCGCACCTACCCGAGACACCCCGAAGGTGGTTCATCAAGTTGAGGATAAATCACTCAACCATCAAGCGGAGTTGGTCACGCTTGTACTTCCAATCGGAGTCTAAGCGGCCTTCGCTGATGTAATACTTAGCCAGTCGGCGGATTTTTGCCTCTGTAAGTTCTAGTGAACGCTTGTTGTGAAGGTCCTTATGGTTTCCAGAACCGATGTGATTGATGATGCCTACAGCCTTGCGCATTAGGTTCATCATGTCTTCAGGATAAGATCCTCCAATATCATTAGCAGCAAGAACTGCAGAGATTCTCTTTCCGTCTAGAACTGCACGGACATCAGGAACAGCATGCTGGTCACGCAGAATCGTACCTATTTCAGCAGAGGAATGACCTGCCTTACCCAACTCAACGATGAGTTCAGTAACTGCTGATGAATCTTTGTTGGACCACTCTGGTGCGGTCTCATTGTGTGGCTTTGTGGAACCGGACTTACCTTTCCTCTTAGCGTACATTCTTGCCATAATGGATGCCTCCTAGCATTCCGCCGACCTGTAACCCATTCTTAACCGCTACGCATGAGACGAGATATGAATTTACACTCTTTGATGACTTTTTGCTAGCCGGCCAGGAGTTCCTTTCCACTCCCAAGCAGGAGCTGCTGCACGAGCCGAACCAATGCACTGCGAGCCTTGCATCACCAAAATATCCTCGCCTTTGCGGATTGAATTGTCATAAGAATCCAAGATGGCGAGGTTAATATCGCCCTTCCATTTGATTTCTGGCTTCAACTGTACCCGCTTGAGCGAATCAAGTGAATCAAGCAGCGGGATACTTGATTTTGAAAGTGAAAAACCACCTCTTTCTGGAGCCCACATTGCAATTTGAATATCGTCCTTCAATATCTTCCACCTTGGGAATCTCCCTCGGACTTGAACACCTTCTAACCATGCATCATTGTTGTAATGGAATCTAGCAACAGATCTAA
This sequence comes from Candidatus Poseidoniaceae archaeon, assembly GCA_045568475.1. Taxonomy (GTDB): domain Archaea; phylum Thermoplasmatota; class Poseidoniia; order Poseidoniales; family Poseidoniaceae; genus MGIIa-K1. The sequence goes on from JBJLAY010000029.1 coordinate 2,577, forward strand.
AGGATTCTAGATTCATCAATTCACCACTTCTTCTCTTAACTCGCAAATTATCAAGCACAGCATCGCTCAGTCTCTTGAGTGAGGCTTGATTAGTTGCGGAATCGCCTTGTCTAGTGTCAATCACTGGAATATCACAGTTATAATCAAAACCTGAATGGTTGATTACTATACGATAATCATTCTTGGCGATTATCGCGTCCAGCATTTCAATAACTCGATTAGACTCATCCTGAGCCCAATCGCCCGTAACTGGAATGTCGTAATGACCAGCAGGCCAAACCTCTTCCAAATCTCTAGGGACAAGTCCCAGAGGAGATGTCACTATTACCTCATGAGCTGAATTGTGATTCATTGCTCGACGGAATGCTTGATGACTTCTTGAAGAAGAATATGGTTTGCGTGCTGAGCATGGTAACAAAACTAGAACATCATCTAAACTAGATGGTTTCTCATATTCATTAGTGATGAAATCGACCCAATCGGTAATTATTGGATCATCATGAGATTCAACGCTGTGAATTCTCAAAGTTGTATTGGAATCTACCACTTGTGATAAATAACCAATTTGATTGCACATCAGTTTGTCGTAATTCCTCATATGTTCAACTAGTCTTGGACTAGAGAGTGACTGGGATTGAGCTAATTCTCTAAGTGAATTGTTAGCGATTGCTGAACGAGTTTCAGTTAGAGCAAATTCCCAGTGATTAATCGAGGGTTCTTCGTCAGACAAAAAACGGGGCCCATTCCAAGTTAGAACAGCTCCATGCGCCTCTGCTTGTTGGGAACGTGTAGTATCGAACAAATCAATTCCAAACCAAGCCATTACTGCGCAATTATCAGGTCCACCAATTCCGGGTGCCCAAAGAAGTGCACCAGGGAATCGACGCTTGATTACATGTATTGCCTCTACTAATCTTCCGGGACGGTTAGCCAATTGTAGCGCATCAGTTAGAACGACGACATGTGGATTCAATTTGGAGTCCATCAATTCTCCATCATGATTCAAAGATTGCCATGAAACTGGCAGAAATTCCCCTTTGGAAGCAACTTCTCCTGCATCGGCTTCGTCTAATGATGGTGGCAGGACATGCCCGATTGATGCAGTAAGTGTAGGTCCATTTTCCTGACTCTCCCAAGGTGCAAATGGTGCACGTGAATGTAATTTGATGGTTCGAGGAATAGAACCATCACTAGATGTTGAAAACGGAGCCCATATTACATCCATCTCCTCATCAATGCTCAAGACTAGACCTGGAGTCTTTGATGATGGCCTAGAACGATCACCTAATCCCCAAAGCCGAGACATGCGATGCCGCGCCAATACTGTCCGACCTAAGCCTGCCATGAATGGGGTCTGGAAGTATACTGGTCTTGAATGATTTGAAGGTAGATGAGCGTACCGCACGGTCTATGGGGAGACATCTCACCTGCCTTCTGGCAATCCTAATGCTCTTGCCAGTAGTAAGTGCTGTCAACTCTAGCATGGAAATTACTGCAGAAGGGACTGCATGGTTTGACTGCAATGATTCATGGACTAGTATCGAAGATGATTCAGGCAATATACTCGCTAACAGTAGTGATTTCACAATTGGATTAGATTCAGGTAATCATACTGTTCACATAGGGGACATCGAAGATTGTCAAGGAGTAATACCTCTAAATGATGAATTACCAAACCTTAGGCCAGCACCATCTAACGAATTTTTCACATTAGATTCTGAAATTTGTCCACAAGATGGATTCAATATCTCTTGCGAAGGCGAATACACAACTGGTGATTTGTTTAATGATTCAGCAGATATTTTTGCAGTGAATGTCAGTTCAGGAAGCATGCTAGTGCTAACACTTATCGCATCTTCAACAAGTATAGATGTTGATTTACACTTCCAGAATCTCACACATGAATTATCGGTAGGTAATGCTTTCAGTCTCGCATTGAATACATCAATAAATGAAAACTATGTTAGCTATATTCCAATTGATAATGATGGCCGTATCATTGTTACAATTACTAGCCCAAGTCCAGATACCATCTGGTCAATTCAAACTAAAATTTTTGATACTACACAGATAAGTCAACTGTATCAGTTGGATAACATCTACGGTATTGGCAACTCACCACTGGCATACTCATTAAATGAAGATGAATCTCTAATTATATCCAAATCAGTCACAGCAGACAGTTTGACCGAAGTTCCCCTCAAGTACCGCTATGTCTATCCAAGTTCTGAATCTGAATGGTCAAATGCAACATTAGATGGCAGAATTCATGGAATAGGGGATTCATCTTACATTGAATTCCAATGGGATTGCAATTGTAGTTGGATGGCATCAATGTCACATTACCGACACTTCGATGCAAGTTGGGGGATGGATGCCCCTACCTATCGACCTCTAAGCGCTAATAGTAACAACTCCACTTACCCATTGATCACCATGGATGGTCATACAGAAAATGGTGAATTAACATTACACATGGGAGACTACCAAGATATATTGCGCGTTGAAACAACAGGATGGAATGAGTCAATCCATCTAGTGGATGTAATTGTTGAAGGCGATATTTACGAAATGAAAGTAACAATTTGGGACATGGAACAACAAACTTGGGATGTGTTGAATGAAGTTTCTGCGACCTATTCTATGGACAAAATTAGCCTGTCTCTCGATGTCGGCCCAGGTACGCATTTTATCAAAATCGAACACATGAACGGAAGTTCTGCGGTAGACGAAAATGCCGAAGCTGTTGAATGGAATATTAGAATTAACACCGCTGTCATCGATGAAGGAGATGAACCATGGTTCCCTGCATCAGATGCTGTAAAGGATGCTGCAGATTTATTTTATTGGCTGATAGGTA
>JBJLAY010000030.1:0-5324 GCA_045568475.1 Candidatus Poseidoniaceae archaeon
ACTGCATCTGGACATGGGCCGTAATTCCCTACTTGTGATTGAATAAATGAAGACATGCCAATGCTGCCATTACTGCCGTCAATTCCATCCGTTCCATTCGATCCATTATAGCCCCAATATCCTCTATTACCCATTGGTCCAGGTTCACCTTGTGGTCCATGACACACGTTTCTTATCTCATCAACTTCATTATTGTCTAGAACATTATCTCTGTCTAAATCCAATCCTATTTGGATACTGAATCCTCCTTTCTCGCAACTATGTGTGCCATATATTGCCCCCATTTTGGACATTGATTGATAGGCATCTTGACCGGTAACTGGCTCCACCTCATCAGTTGTGTTATACAGCGCTATCGTGCTTAATACCAAAGAAATAACAATTGAGATTGTAGGTATCATTTTTGCAAATCGACTTTTCTTTGAGGGCTTCTTGTCCTTCATGTTCACAGGAGAGACTTTCTATGATTAGAGTATATTCCCTACAAAGTGTTCATGGGTATGATTCGCTAGCGTACTAATATGGAGTTACCTGGGAGGCTTGCATCTATGCTTTCGGGCGCGGATGGCCTAACTAGGCAAAAAGCAGCTAGATTAGTTGTTGATTTGGCAGAAACTGCTGAGGCAGAAGGTTTCATCGAAGTCAACCATAGTCACGTTTCTGGAGTTTCTGTAATCACTGGTGGGCATGGTCTGAGGAGATTTCTTGCGGATTTAGCAGGAGAGGGAACTGTAGCAATTCCAACAACTCTCAATTCAGCAGGATGTGACAAGAGAAGAATGGAAGAGATGGATATTGATTATCCTGATTTCCTTGAGCAACAGTTCGAGATAATAATGGCATACGAAAGCCTCGGAGTTGAATCTTCTCTATCTTGTACGCCCTATGATAGAGGGGTTGAGGATGAAGCAGGCATTGCTTCATGGGCTGAATCTAATGCAGTCGCTTTTTCTAACTCATGGACCGATCTTGTTACTAATCGCGAGTCCGGACTTTCAGCCCTAGCCACAGCATTGACTGGATATGCTCCAAAATGGGGGTTGCACCTCGAGGAGAACAGAATTCCAAATATTGTCGTGGATGTAGATTGCGATTTAACAACCTTATCGGATTGGTCGATACTTGGTGATTGGATTGGGAAACAAGTCAGACCAGGTTGGAATGTACCTTATGGTCCAATGCCGTTTATTCGCGGACTACCTTCTTACATCAGTTTTGCATCAAAGAAAGCCTTGACGGCTGCTGCTGCAAATTACGGATGTCCAATGTTGTGGGCGGAAGGACATACGGTTGCTCCTACATTGAGTGGTAACGAAGAAACTCTGGTATTTACTCAAGGCGATCTATCATCCAGATACGAGGACCTAGCACCCAAAGGTCAAGTCGACCTCATTGTAATCGGATGTCCTCAAGCAAGTCTTGAGGAGATAAGAATCACAGCTTCTGCAGTTCGCTCAAGGTGTGAAATGGGGATGAAGATTCCAGATAACCGATTGTGGGTTTTTACCTCTGGACACAATTTTGATTTGGCTGAAGCAGATGGCTCAATTGCAATTTTAGAAGAAGCGGGAGCGGTTGTTCTACGAGATACATGCCCTGAAGTAACTCCTTACAACCGGAATAAGTACAATCATTTGATGACTAATTCATTGAAAGCCGAGCACTATCTTACCAGTGGATTGAACAAGATGCCAACATCTGTAGGCTCAATAGAAGACTGTGTCTCACACGCATTCAATCCATCAATGAGTGAAGGGGATGTAACTCCATTGACTCCCAAAGCGCAACCTCAGCATGCCTCATCAAAAACTTACCAAACAGGAGATTGCAAAATCCATGGCGGTGGGCTAAACTCCCAGGAAGACTGGGTTGTTGAAGGCCGAGCTATGGTTAGTGATGTGGCAATAACTTACCTTGGTTATGTAAATCGTGACTCAGGTGTCATCGAAGAGAAAGGCCACCCTCTAGATGGTCGTGCCATTGAAGATACAATTCTCATTTATCCTAAAGGCTCAGGCTCAACGGTTGCTCCATATGTTTTGATGGGCCTCATTTACACAGGCAAAGGGCCTAAGGCAATCGTAAATCGTGATGTTTGTTCCCTAACTTTGCCTGCATGCAGTTTACTAAATCTTCCTTACAGTCATGGATTTGCCCAAGATCCATGTATCGCTGTGAATGACGGTGATTTAGTTCGTCTAAGCAATACTTCTGGCAGTGTGACACTGGAAGTCCTCGAGCGTGTAGGTGAGTAGATGGAGATACTAGTTACCGGAGGAGCTGGTTTCCTCGGTTCACACCTAGTAGATGCACTAATCGCTCGTGGCGACCAAGTAATTGTTTTCGATGATTTGTCAAGAGGCTCTTCTGACCAAGTTGCAGAAGGGGCGATATTTGTAGAAGGAGACGTTAGGTCAATACAAGATTGGGAGGGGATATTCCAATCGCATTCGCCTAAGGTAATTCACCACCTTGCTGCCATAAATGGTACTCGCAGATTTCACAAAGAAGCAGATTTAGTTGTTGATGTGAATGTTAATGGAACAAGAAATGCTCTATCGATTGCGAAAAAACATGGTTGTCGAATGATATTCTATTCATCACCCGAGTCGTTTGGGGAACAGGAGACAATGCCTCTCTCTAATGATTCAGATAGCCTATTTCCTCCCGCTCACCTTCATCAAAGACACTCTTATGGTGCATCAAAGCATATTGGAGAAATACTTTGCCAATTTGAAGTAAGACAGGGCTTGGATGTCCGAATTGCAAGGCCATGCAATGCTTACGGTCCTCGTTTACATGGAGATGATAACGGACAGGTAGTCTCCATGATGATGGCTGCTAATCCTATCGTAGTACATGGGGACGGTAGTCAAACAAGGAGTTTGACTTGGGTTGGAGACATTATTGACGGCCTCCTAAAATTGACAGATATAGATGGATTGGAAGGAAATGCCTTCAATCTTGGATCTACTAATGAAATCACTATGCTAGAGTTGGCAAATATCATTTCAAAGATACGCGATGTAAGAATTATTCACGGCGATGCTAATCATGGTGATAGCAAAAGGCGCCTTCCAGATGTATCAATGAATAGCAAAATATCTTGGGAAGCCAAGACTCCTCTGTCTGAGGGTCTTACTCAACTTCTATGATGGGTTGCTATATGTCCCCAATCTTGTGGGCTTGGAGTCAGTCGATCCATGCCATGTTGGCATAGGATTGAGAGCCCGTCTTCTGGAGGTAGGTACGATGGCACGAGCATCTTCTCTACTCTTAGAGTTAGTAACCTAGCAACCGCACCTTCTGGTAGAGGATTGTCCTCGATTAATCTACATTTCATTACTACTACCGCTAATGGATGAATAGGCCCTTCACTATCCAACAGTTCCCATTCGCTTCCATCAATAGGCTTGCCTGCCAGGTCTGCATCAGTTGCAGATTTGTGATTCGCTGCAAGGAATTGTAGCTCACACTCTCCATTTTCTTTTAGGTTTAGATATGTGTCTCTTTTCTTGCCATCTCTGGTCTGTGAAAGTGACATTACAACTAATGGAGGCGTATTTGATACCACTGAGATGCTTGTAATTGGAGCTAAATTTTCTCTATCCCCGCTGCGAGTAGAAACCAATGCAAGGGGTCTTGGTGATGCGGCTGCAGACAACCATGTACTCCTGCTAGCATGGTCTAATTCATCCATGTCGATTTCCATCTCAGCTTTCAGATTATCTCGTACGAACCAATGATCCAAATCACCTTTCTCAATTTCTTCAAGAGCGTATTGGGTGTAATTACGATATGCATTCCATTCTGAAATAACCTCGGAATCATCGCCTCTCTCCTCCTTTCTTTTAATCGAAGAATCAGCATAATCTATGCACTTCTTCAGGAATTCAATTATGACAATTTTACTAATCTTGATCCCTCCTTGAATTGTATTCTTCTCGTGTCATTAGATGTTTGGCCGGTATGCCGCCCCATACTTGATTCGCAGGTATGTCTGATGTGACCACCGCACCCGCAGCGATAACACAACCGGTATTCAGCCTCACACCTGCTACAATTGTAGCATTCCCGCCTATCACTACTTCATCTTCCACTATCACTGGTTTCCATTTCCCTTGTGATGGTGGATGTCTGTCATTTGTTATTGTGGCGTTTGGACCAATAAATACATTATTTCCAATTATGCATTTGTCTGCAATATAAACACAGCCCTGAATTCTGCAATTTTCTCCAATGGTAACGTCTCTTCCAATATGCGATAGAGCGCCAATGTTAGTACCATTGCCTACATTCTGACTGGCGACTATGCATGGGAGCCATGCGGTTGCCCCACTGGGAAGTTCAACCATTTGGCCTGTTAGATTATTCATTAATTCCCAACTCGCGCATTAGCATCGAAACATGACCCTTTGCTTTGACATTGTAGCGAGCAAATGTTAACTCGCCATTCTCATCGATTACGAATGTAGATCTAGCGCACCCCATGTACTCTCTTCCGTAGTTCTTTTTCATTCTCCATGTCCCAAAGGTTTCGTGAATCGAACCGTCTTCGTCCATCAATAATGGGAAATTTAATTCTTTCTTGTTAATGAATTTCTCATGACTTTTAATCGAATCTTTGGATACTCCAAAAACATGGTACCCATGAGCCTGAAGCCGTGCCATGTCATCGCGAAAATCACAAGCTTGTGTAGTGCATCCTGGTGTTGAATCTCTAGGGTAAAAATACAGAATGACCTTTCCTCCACTCGCATTTATCTTCTGTAGTTCATGCTCTTTGCCTTTAGAATCTAGGGCCTTAAAATGAGGGGATTTGTCTCCAATCTCTAGCGTTATTGCTTCTGCCATGAAATATCCCATGAGGTGATGGCAAATCAAGGCTTTCATTGCCAAATTACAAGTGATTATTTACCGTAATAGCCTTTTTATGCACAATGAATAATTACAGCAGCATAATGCATGAATTCACCTATGCCTATCGGTTGTCTTATAATCCTCCTGAATAGAACGAACGATATGGCCGCTAGTCGTATGTCTAGAAGGTGCCGTAAGTTCATGCGGCAAATTCACAAGGCTACGACTAAGTATGCTCTTCAGGAAATAGCCTCCAGCGTTCAGAGTGAACTGGACAGGCGCAACCTTTCCTACGAAGAGGCCCTCAATCTTGGAAATATCATTCAGAACAGAGCAGATATATTGCCAGGGGATGAGATTGTTTACGCCGTCTCCGATAGAGATTCTTATCGCAGGACACTTGAATTATATCTCAAAGACGGCATACTTACTCAGGCAGAGCAATTGCTTCTATGGGAGGAAAG
>JBJLAY010000031.1:0-5239 GCA_045568475.1 Candidatus Poseidoniaceae archaeon
TAAAATAATATGATATTGCATCCTTTAATTCGGCCTTTAATTCTTGATCAGCCTCGACTTTTTCACGAATGTATGTCTTGATTTCATCTTTAACCAAATCACGAACGGCTTCGAGCATAATGTCCTCTGTTGCCATCAATTCTTTGACCTGTGAACCAATGTTTCCAGTAAGTAGTTTCTCGATTGCCATGATGACTCGTGTAGGCCAGCATTCTTGAACCCATCTATGGAAATAATTCAAAAGCCTCCCTGCTTAGTAGGGGCCATGAAATTCTCTACTATCGGCTTTGAGGATTCGCTTGATGAGGCTAAGGTTAGACTGGAATCTGCTGATGCGTTGATTGTTTGGGGGAGTGAACACATCCTAGGTGTGCTAACTATTGAGCATCTTATTCTAGGCGGCAATTGCGGTGCTGCATGCGAGTTGGACATTTTGGTAGACCCGACACCGCAGCAATCGAAAAAGTGGCGTCCAAAGTATATCGTGACTACCGATAATGGCGAGCCAGTGTTACTTAGTCGTGGACCATAAGTAAACCATCTTTCTCGATGATAGCATAACCAATTCTTTCGAGTTGAACTATTGTCCCAACCGGATGAGTATTGTTCTCTAGAATACCCTCGATTGTGTTAATATCCTGGCCGGATGCAATCGTAAGTTTAGATGGACTTCCTCCAGCAACCCAGTGTACAACACTCCTCTTGTCGCTTCGATCGATACTCTCGACATTACCATTTTCGTCAATATCGCACAGATCTTTCAAACGAAGTGGTTTCCCTGAATCTTCTTTCTCAATCCACACACCTTCATCAATTGAGTATTCACGTTGAGGCATTTTTGTATCGGAATGTGATTCAATGGTTCCGTTTCTGGGAAAATCTCCGTTCAGCACAATAGGAAATGCATTCCTGACAAATGCAAGCCTTGGAGATTTAGGGTCTACTTCCTTAGTGTTGTGTGAATAAAGAGTAGACAATGGTACAGCAATGTCTTTCTGTGTCAGACCAAGTTCAACCCAGAATGATCTAAGTGCACTTGCTTGAATCCCTCTGCGAGATAGTGCAGATAGGGTTGGAAGCCGGGGGTCATCCCAACCTTCGAATAGACCTGCAGCGATATCTTTCTTCATTTGTGAAGTAGAGAATGAACCAAATTCATGAACCTTAACACGACCCCAGTAAATTGTTTCAGGATACTCCCATCCGAAGTGAGAGTACAATAATGTCTGCTTTCTAGTTGAATCCATCAAGTCCTTTCCACGAATTATGTGAGTGACACCTTGTAGATGATCTTCTACAGCTGATTGGAAATCAAGCAGTGGCCATACTCTCCATTTATCTCCCACTCTTGGATGTGGGTTAGTTTGTATTCTGGCGGCCGGCCAGTCTCTGAGAGCAGGATTTTTCAGTGTCATGTCAGTTTTCACTCGAAGAACAGCATCGCCAGGTTGGTATTCATTTGGATTATTCATTTTGGACCATCTCTCCAGATTCAAATCTTTACTATTATCCCGACATGGACATTCAGTCATACCTACTCTGTGTACTTTGAAATCTTCAGCCGAACAAGTACAAACATACCCAAATTCCCCATCCAACATTTTGTGAGCATATTCGTGGTAGTGTTCCATCCTTTCGCTGGCGATCACAATACGATGTGCTGCGAAACCACACAACCATTCCTGTTGTTTGGGTATCGATTCATAAGCTTCTAACATGGGAGGTTTCACAGTAGTGTCAGTATCGTCGAATCTTAGAATTAATTCCCCATCTAAATTCTTAGCATATTCTCCGTTTATGACTAGTCCTCTGGAGTGTCCGAATGAAAGTGGTCCATTTGGATTTGGAGCGAATCGGAGTACAGGCTTTTTGCCACCAAGGTTTGGCAACTCAGGCAATCCTTCTCTTCTGGTCTGAACTTTTCTTTCCAATAATTCAGGGGCTTCAGATTCCAAAATTTGAGTTATTGAATCTAGCCCCTCATTTTGTGCTTTAGCATTTGATTCAGCAACTGCCTTTGCTACAAGTGGAGCAATATGCTTCCCAAATTGCCGTAAATCAGCACGGTTCCCCATTATTCTACTAATTACAGAACCCGCTTGTCCTTTACCTGCATATTGCAAACTATTCTGTAATGCAAGGTGTCGAATAAGGTCGAGAGTTTCCTGGTCGGGTTCCCACTCCATGACAAGGCGTGGGGGATTAGGTTCTTCAAAACAAGGTTTGTTGGCGTGAGTCTTTGCGTATAGGAGGTGTTTTTCCCATTGCATTCTCGACAGTCTTCCAACTCCATCTCAAACTAGCATGTGGGAATTCACCCTTGACTAATTCAGCAACAGCGAGTTTAGTCTTAGGGTCAGATGGGTAGCCGCTACCAATATCGAACCCTATCTCCTCTTTCAATTGTTCAATTATTTTGTCTCTGGTTACTTTAGCGATTATACTAGCTGCGCTAACTTCGGGGTGGTTTTCATCCGCTTTGTGCTCAGCGTAGCATTCACGTTCAGAAAGTTTCGAAACATTTTGTGCAAATCTTTCCTCATTGACATCACAAGCATCCAACATGATTCTACCCTTTGGCATATCAGCGAGTGCCTCTGCAAACAATTCAACCTCCAAGGAATTAAGGTTAGGTGAGATGTCAATTCTTTCAGGTGAACAAATTATCACTTTGTGTTCCATTTTAGATAGAACCTCAAACAACTCGTCGCGTTTCTTTTTACTCAAAAATTTAGAATCTTTAACCCCTAGTTCTATCAAGTATTCTTGCGATTCAGAAGCAAATGCGCATACTACTAGCGGCCCGATTACCGGACCCCTACCTGCTTCATCTACTCCTATGTACATGTCAATCACAAATCAAGATCATCTAGGTCGAGAGTGTTTGGTTTTTGTTGATTATTACGGTTGACAGCAACAGTTCTCTCAGTCACAGCAACAGCATCATCTGGCAAGTCGACATTAGCGGCATGGGGTTTGCTCACATTGCCCATTGAAATTTGATTGGCCAAGTCGTCTAGTTTAGATTTCATGGCAATATTATCATGATGATCTAGAACTGTATTAGCAGCCCCTACCAGGTTAGCATCTACTGGTGCGGCACTCTGTTTCCTAGGCCCTCCAATACTTTCAAACATCCCTGTGAAGTCTTCTGGAGTGATTGATGCAGACTCAATGATTTCTGGCTTTGCTTGTTTCTTATTGGCAAATTCTGCCATCCAATCTTCTGATTTCAGTTCATTTTGAACAGGTGCATTCAAAGCAGCAAACTCTAATCTGATTCTTCTATCTCTCAACGACTTGTTTATCATTAAACCACTCAAACAAGCAGCGATTACAATCCACTTCCATGCCCAAATAGTAACTCCAATTGTAGAAATCAGGTTACCAAGAGCATCTACTACACTATTATCATCTTCATTTACAGAACTCTTTGCAGCGAATGAGGAGTTAGCAACATATGTGAATGGATTATCTTCTGCTAGCCGGCTATTTGCGGTTATTGTGAGGAAGAAATCGTCACCAGCAGACTGATCGTCTGGTATTTTGGCCCATGCTCTGAATGTGAAGTTTTCACCTTTGGCGATATTAATTACCTCGAAGGATCTGATATTTGTACTTCCATCTTCAAAAATTGAGTTACTAGGAGGTATGAAACTCAATTCTGTGTAATATGATGACGACATCCTAACAATCAGACCATCAGCGGTATTACCTTCATTTCTCATTGTAATTACAACTTCGATATCTCCGTCATTTACCGAACTTTCAGCCTGCTCCCAAACCCAGTTGACATAAGGCGCAGTGAGTGATTCTATGCTAATACTATCCAACAATAAACCATCCAGCCTTCTCAATTCCAATTTTGTATATGCTTGCTGTAAGCCTTCAGCATCTGTAAAAGGTGTTAAGTTAACAGGGATTTCTCCACTAACCTCTCCCTTTGACAATCCAAAGGTTTCAGTTGTTACCGAAAAACCCATGCCAGTACTATCTGTAAGCTGTAGTATAAATTCATCAAAGAAGTTACCTGTATTTTCAATTTGAACCATTCTCTGACATGTTTCATTCCACTCTACAGATAAACATGTATTGCCGATTGATGACAATACTCCACTACGGTTCCATTGAATCTCAGATGAGATAGAGGTGGTAACAACTCTCTGAGGAAATGCCTGTGGCTTGACAATTAATTCAACCTCAATATTTCCATTATTCATATTAGGAGATTCAAAGCCAATTTCGATAATTCTGGATTCATTTGGAGATAATGTTTGAAATTCGAAGGCATTGAATAAAGCAACTGTCCATCCATCATTCTCGATTCTATCTTCAATAGTAGTTCCAATTTTTAGTGACGCATCAAGATATGTGTCGATATTTCCTGTATTTCGTACAGTAACTTCTACTCTTCCTGTATCGCCAGGGTCGAGTTTTAGATCATCTCCTGTAGCATCAATGCTTATGTTGTGAAATGTTTGCATTTCTATCTCGAAACTCCAACTTACAATTCGCTTATCTAATCCTGATACTGCTTCAAGAATAAAATTTGGACCAGTTCCTGCCAATGGTGCTCCATCAACAACAGAAGGAGTAACTATCCAGAAGTAGATGAATTCATCTTCACCGTCCAAGAGATTCATGTCAACTTCTTTATCTCCATTCAAATCATCAACAAATCCATATTGCCAGTTTGATGATGTTTGCATTCTTATCTTCACTAAGTCATCATAACCAGCAGAATTTGAGATGTTAACTGCAAGACTGGTATTGACATTCTGCTGTACATAAAAAGAAGAACCATTGTTTGCTCCAAATTCTAGGTTTGACCATTTGGATATCAAAGCATCAACATTGTAGCTCAATTCCCAATCTGGAACTTCTAGACAAGTTACATTAATCGTAAATCCAACCGTTTCAAAAGCTGCAGATGAATCTGCAGTCACGTTAATATTGAACTCACCTAGACGCCCTGAAGCAACTCTAGTCCAATTTTCAGGGATGTCATCTACAGTTATGTTCGAATGAGATTCTACTTCTAACTGGAAGTGTCTTTCATCGTTAGCGATGTTATGCCATGCAATCCGGAATGGAACAGTTTCATCTGGGTGAACTACGACTTCTTCTTCGATGTAAAATTCAAATGGAATTTGATTTGCGCTAACTGGTAGCTGCGGCATCATCATAGCGATAATGATGACCAACATAAAGCGGCGCATAAATGCTGTACGGGGTTCTA
>JBJLAY010000032.1:0-5171 GCA_045568475.1 Candidatus Poseidoniaceae archaeon
TTCGGGTTCCATTCCTTGGAAGTAGACACCGTAGTGCTTCGCATAAATTACCTATGGATTGGAGATTACCAAAAAACTTGGAAGAAAAAGCAGCATTGAGGGCTGCAGCAGATTTGACCGAACTTCCTAAAGAAATTGTTAGAAGGCCAAAGTTACCTGCTGGTAGAGCCACTTCTCCAAAGATGATTGATTCTCTTTTGGATGAATTGAATCCCTTCGTTGAAGGTATTGCAAAGAAAAATAAGAATATCGAAAAAGCCCTGCTAAAACAACCTGAGATCGCAATAGGGTTAGGTTTGTTTGAAGCGATGCACATATTAGATGGTGGAAGAAACAAGCGAGTAGGGAATGTGTCCGATTTGTTAGAACAGGTGATATGATGTCTACAGTGCATGATTTGACAGCACACTTAGAAGATAATCGTGAATTGATTACTAACTGGATGTTAAAGAAGCGTTCAGAAGTACCAATTCCAATTTACGGAAGCGTTGACATCCGTGACAGTGGCTGGAAAGTAGCAGTTGTCGATGCGAATCACTTCCCTGCAGGATTCAATAATATCTCTGACCAAGATGTTGACAGGTTATCTTCACTTCTCAAAGATCACATCAAACGTCAAAACCCGGAATGTAAATGGGTCCACCTTTATCCTGAATCGCATACAAGAAATCAAGGGTATATTGAAAATGTTTCAACCATCAAGAAATTGATTGAAAATGGCGGTTTTAGATGCACAGTTGGTTCTCCTGAATTGGATGGTCACGGGTCACTAGATGGTATTACAGGGCCACTGGTTTTGGACATTGTTGTAGTTGAAGGTGAATCCCTTCTAATCGATGGACAAAAGCCTGATTTGATAATGCTAAACAATGATTTGACAGAAGGAATGCTCGATGGTTTGGGTGCGCATCAAGTTTCACCTCCTCCTCACATGGGTTGGCAGAGGCGCAGAAAGTCTGAGCACTATGCTTGTTTACAAGGCTATGTCGATGAGATTTCAAAAATCTTGAAAATAGATTCATGGCACCTTTTGGCAGATTGGTTTGTGAGCGAAGGGAAATGTTTGGAGAAAGAAACATGTCGCAAAATATTGGCTTCTGAAGTTGATGAATTCCTCGCTAGAATTGCCGCTAGATACGAAGAATTAGGCATAGATCGAGAACCAGTAGCATTCATCAAAAACGATAGTGGAACCTATGGTTTGGGAATTATGGCTGTTAGGAGTGGAGATGAGTTACTCAAACTTTCAAATCGTAAATTCAAGAAGTTAATGTATTCTAAAGGTGGAGTTGATGTCGAGAATTTCTTGATTCAAGAAGGCATTCCAACTAATATCAAAACTCCAGATGGAGCTCCTGTTGAGCCCGTTGTATACCTTGTTGATGGCGAAGCAGCATCATGGTTCTATAGAATAAATCCAAAGAAAGGGGAAATGGAAAACCTCAACTCTCCTTCTGCACAATTCCACCAATACAGTGAGGTTGGAACTGCGTATGGGGAACATGCCCACGGCTGGCACGCCTTGATTGCTGAGTTGTCAATGCTTGCAATGGGGGCTGAATCTCTAAGACAGATGGAGGGTACAGAATGAGAATTCATTGTCTAGGTGGTGGATTAGTCGGTTTGTTTGTGACTCGTAGATTGGTCGATTCAGGACACGATGTACACCTTTTCGACATTGTTGAAAGAAATACAGGTGCAACCTTTCATCTTGGAAATGCATTAGTTGCAGACCACAGTAATGCTGAATTGGTGATTAATATGTTACCTGGTTCTCTTGGAAACAAGGCCACGGAACTTCTGAAAAACACAGGTCAGAGGATTGTTGACCTTTCATTCAGCGAATATACACCTGACAATTTAGAAAATGTGACCAGTTCAATATTATGGGATGTTGGAATAGCTCCAGGCCTCTCCAACATGCTTGTTTCAATGGCAGTTCGCGAATTTGGTGAATTAGATTCTGTTACTATCAAAGTAGGAGGCAATCCTAGCATTCCTGACTCGGATTGGTCATACATGGCTCCATTTTCGCCCCATGATGTAATAGCAGAGTATACACGCCCGGCTAGAATTATTGTCAATGGTAAGGTGTCGGAAGTTCCTGCTATGACCGAACTTCATACAATAGATGCTAATGGAAGAGAAATGGAGGCATTCCTAACCGATGGTTTGCGTTCACTTCTAGATACTCCGGCTAAGAGTATGGGTGAATACACTGTTCGCTGGCCAGGTCACATCCAGAAATATCAGCAATCGAATTTGAATCCAGAGGAGTTAGTAGAGGCATGGAAGATGGATCCCTCCAAACAAGAATTCACTTGGATGGAAATTCATATCATCGCTGGCGATAATGAAAAGAAATGGATAATTGAAGATAGTGGCATGGACGGTGATTCTAGTATGGCGAGAACTACTGGTTTGGTTACAGCATGTTGTGCCTTAGAATGGCTTAAGCAGCCAGAAATGCTTGGTTCTGGAGTTTATGCACCTGAGTGCCTTCCTAATGACGTGATTGAATCAATAATCGAAGTAATGCGCTCTGAAGGCGTTTCAATAGAATTAAGATAGGGGATTTTCCATGAAAAGAGTTGCAATTTATGCACTTACTATTGGTATTGGTCTATTTGTAAGTGCAGAATATGCAGAGTTACCGGTTAATATCTGGTGTATTGGTTTATTCCTTACTTTATTTTACAAAGCAGAGCGCAAAGAGCGAATTGAAATGCTTACAGTTTTGGCTTTTGCAACTCCTATGGAACTGTTTTTCAGTGAAGTTTGGTTAATCTATGAATACCAAAGAGGAATGATGCCACTATTCGTTCCTGTTGGGCATTGGTTCCTATTCGATGCAGGTCGAAGGATATCTCAATATCTGCCCATTGAAAAAGCGATGTTGTCATTGATGCCATTCATTCCATTCGTGATTTATGGAGTTTGGACAGGTGGAGATACTTCGGGGTTGATTCTGCTAATACTAGTTCTAGTATTCACCAAGTGGGGGCCACAACCTGCATTGTATGCAACAATGGCTTGGGCTGCTCTTTTGATGGAACTTTGGGGGACATACCTTGGTAATTGGACATGGGATAATGAAGTCCCATGGACTGGATTAACAGCTTGGAATCCACCGCTATTAGTCGGTGCATTCTACTGTTTAGGAGATTTGCTGGTTAACATATCAGTCGCTAGGTTTGAAGGTGAGCACCGCTTGGAGGCAACTGAATGACTTCCTCAAAGGACTTAGCCAAGCGTCGTGCAGCGGAAGCTGAACGTATTGCTATTTCTCTGGCTAGGCAGAAGGGTGAAAGAAGGGCGATGATCAAAGGAGGGGAAGGAACAGTGGCTTGGGTCACTGAAAACCTCTGCATTGGATGTGACCAATGCACAATTGTTTGTGATGACGATGCCATTGAACTTTACTTCAAAGATATGGTTTCACCTTTACTGGAGGTTCCTAGTAATCGTAAAGCCAAGATTGTACGTGATGCTTGCACTGGATGTAGGCTATGTGTGTTAGCATGTCCAACAGATGCGATTACAATGATTGACAGGTGATTGAATGAGCAAACAACCAGAACACGAGGGAGCACAACGTTTCGGTGGCGAATTTGGGCCAGCTAGGGGGGCTAATACGACCGGTGTATCCCTTTCTACATTCAAGACATTAGTTTGGGTTTCAAATATCGGTGGTCTACTTCTTGTTGTCTTAGCTTTAGAGTTCTTGTTTGTCGAACAGAAGTTTGGGTTAGGGCTTGGTTTCCTAATTGCAGGAGTTATAGTTGCTTTATTCCCTTCAAACTATGAAATCAGGGGCATGGAAGAAGACTCTCAAGTCGAATAGCCATGAATCAATAATCTATAACTCAAAAATATTGATTATTTGATATTGATTTTTTCTTTGCATCTAGGGCATCTAACACTGCCTTTGTAATCAGATGGTACCTTCATTGAGCCACTACATTGTGGACAAGTAATCACGATTTTAGTTTCCACAGGTTCTCTTTGGTTTGTTACAGAACCCGTTGTGATTGGAAGTGGTGAAACAAGATCTGCAGTGTTTAGTAGTGAACTGAGGTAACTTGGTGAGCCTTGTTTGAAAGAATGATCTGCTGGGCCCAGGAGTGGAATGGCCACTATTAGCATACAAGTTCCGGAACATATTACAGAGAATCCAATCGGCCAAATACCGTCCATTCCTATGGATAGTGGGCTAAATTCATCATGATAAATCAATGATAAAATACCGGATATCGCTAGAACTATCAGAGTAAGTTGTAATCCTTGCTTGTAACCTTGGAGAGTTAATGTTCCTCCGAATAGATACCCTAGACCAATTAATAATGCCATGAAAGATTGATCTGGTCGCCAATCTGCGAATAATAAAGCCATTCCGATTCTAAAGAATCCATACAATATTATCCCAATGCCTGTAATCTGCAAGGTGAGGTCTGCATTTTGATTGACAATTATATGAGTTACAGGCTGTTGCTGAATTAGATTTGGCTGCTGTATCGTGATTGGCTGGGGGGATTTTGATTCATCATCCTCCATAAGCCGGATTACAACCTCAGCCTTATTGCCACTGACTCTGAGACCACGGTCTTTACACAAGGTCTTCAATTCGACCACAGTCAAGTTATCGTAATCCATGAATCAACTAATTACTAATCGTTAATCAATTTTAACCCGTAAAATTGGTTTAAATTATGCTTCAGCACTAACTGGAGTGACTGCGGATTCTTCAGCAAGTGATTTCTTTGCTTCGACTTGACGAGCAAGGAATGATACAACATCGAGAATTTCAATGTCATGTCTTTCATCACCTTCGAACTTCAGACATTCAAAGTGAGATACACACTTTGGACACGAAGTAATCATCATATCAGCTCCAGTGTTTCGGATTTCTTCCATTCTGGATACTCTGAGAGCACGTGCGTTCTCATTACAAGACATCATACTCGAAACTCCACAGCACATTGCATCTTCGCCATTGTGTTCCATCTCTACGAGTTCAACACCCTCAACGCCTGCAACTAGCTGTCGCGGTTCTTCATAGATTCCCATTTGACGTCCTAATCTACATGGGTCATGGTAAGTTACAGTAAGTTCATCTTCAACTTTCATTTCCATATCGAATCCGTTTTCGATAAGATACTCAGTTGTATGCA
>JBJLAY010000033.1:0-5126 GCA_045568475.1 Candidatus Poseidoniaceae archaeon
GATTTCATGACTGCTGAGGAAGGTTGGAATAATGCGACAACTGCTTGCATAGGTATAATCGAAAACGCTGGCGGTTCTGCAGAAGCAGAGAGGGATTGACATGGCTCGCCAAATGATGCAGAAATGCAATGATTGCGGCGCATATAGTCTGTCTACTACCTGTCCTAGTTGTGGCGGAGTTGCTCAAGCAGCGGCACCAATGAAGTGGTCTCCTGAAGATAAGAGAGCCCATCTAAGAAGAAAGTTGGAGGGAGTTGAAGAAGACGGGTGGGCAAACTCACTCCCAACTTTGGCCTCTAGCGAAGAAGAATGATGCCAATCATTATACCGCGCCAAAACTCGCTGTGTCTTTCATGGGTGCACTCATCGACTGGATTTCGCAGCCCTCAACGGCAGGCGGCCTACTATTGGTTGCTATGCCAGGAGTTGGCGACGTTGGTAAGTTGGCAATAGATGCGGTCAATACTGAATTAGATGCAGAACCCATTGCTAGAATCTTGCATCCGGCATTACCTCCACTCGCTAAATTGGATGATGATGGATTATTAGTTCCTCCACATATTCTTCTTTCAAGGGTTCAAATCGATGGTAAAGAAGTATTCACCTTGACAGGAGATGCTCAACCAATGACTCCAGAAGGACAGTTTGAGATGGCTACTGCAGTTCTAGAATTATTCGAAGGCGGAGAAGCACTGGTGTTGGCAGGAATGTCAGCGCAAGCAGATCGTAAAGACATATTCACAATTACGAGTTCCTCCAGTTACAGAATTGAATTGGAATCTATGGGA
Organism: Candidatus Poseidoniaceae archaeon; assembly: GCA_045568475.1. Lineage (GTDB taxonomy): Archaea > Thermoplasmatota > Poseidoniia > Poseidoniales > Poseidoniaceae > MGIIa-K1. The sequence continues at coordinate 789 of JBJLAY010000033.1, forward strand.
GTTGATGTCCGTAGAGATGAGCCTGCAGCAGGAGTAATCGGTATGGCTGCATTAATCACAGCACTAGGGCCCGTAAATAACGTAAATACGTCATGTACTATTGCGACAACAGTTGGCAACTCTGCTGACCCTGTGGCAGCACAGTTGCTTCTAGAGACTATTAGGAAATGGTGGAGCCTTCCGCTTCCAGTACCAATTGATGCAACTCAAAGATTAGCTAACAAATTGAAAGAAATGCATCCTGAGAAGGCCGAAGACATGATTTCAGAGTTATCTGAATCTCCTGACTCAATCTACATGTGATCAGCCACCAGAACTGACAATTGTCAGGTCCAGTGATACATCGGAGTTCAGAATAGTTGTATGTGGAAGTACCACATTTTCATGACTTACAATAACAGTTGAAGGATGAATTCCGATTTTGTCTAAGGCTTGCTTAACAGTTGAACCTGCTTCCAATTCAATGGAATGGTCATGCCCGTGCCCTTTCAATGCGACCTTCATCATGCCACCCCAGTGACATCACTCTTATGACGGTCTTGCAGGTGGGCGAGATACAAGCCGAGATCGCATAGCCTGGTATTGCGGTGGATTCGAAATCCACTGTCCCTTGGACGCGGGAGTTCAAATCCCCCTCTCGGCGCCTAGTTTACAGTTTGAATTAGACGTAATCACTTAGTTTCCATTTTTGCCTTTACAAGTTCAACCATTTTCTTTACAATTGAGTTGTGAATCGATGCTGCAAAAATTGCTAGCATGAAGAACATCATCCACCAAGTTGATCCTAATCCAAAACTGCCTTCTCCATCAAATAACCCATCTGTATCAAATGAAAAAGTAATGAATGAATAAATGATTACTCCTAAAGCGGGTAATGCTATGCAAGCATTCCATCCCCAGAATTGTATTTTTGAGTAGTTCTCATCTACCGCTCCAGTTTGTAACTGGCCGAAACCTCGAGCTACTGCAATGACTAATAATGACGTGATAGTTAGTAGAGATAACCAAAATGTAATTTGGATTATAGTGCCTGCATTTGACATTTTATCGCATTGAATCTCGGGGGCCATTTCACAACCATCATCGGAGTATTCAATAGTCGTAGTTTGTGAGAATGACATATCTCCTGTAATTTTGGTTTTGAATTTCGCTTCACTGAGACCATAATTAATTTCTGCGGACTCAGTTACTGAACCAAAAAAATCTTCATCATATTCCACACTATATGTGCCTGTGTACCAAGATTCTGAGCCAAGTGCACTTATCATGACGAAGAATATTATTACAGCCATCCCATATTTTCCTGCTTCCCATTTGTCAATTTCGACTGAGGCAATACCGTTAGCAGCAATCGATTGGAAAAACGGTAGATCTCCTTCAGAGTCGGAGGTTTTTGCAGGTTTAGGCTTAGCTGTAGCCTTAGGTTTGCTAGTATTGGCGGTTGAATTAGCACTTAATCGGGATATTAATTCAGATTTTTTACCGCTTACAGGCAAGCCTTGTGATTTTAGTTTCTCTTTGAGTTGGGGAATAGTAAGTGATGACAGTTCATCTTTAACCATGGTATGGACTATTACTAGTCATTAATAATCTCTTACCCGATTTTTTATTCATCATCCGCTCTTGACAACACATGCAGTGTACTGCCCTTCTCTAGATTCGCTTTGACATCGATTGCCCAAGCGTCCAGTGAAACATTTAGAACAGCAATTTCATCGCCTTGTTTTAGAGTGTTGAAAATACTTGGCCAAGCATTATCCCAACCTTCAACCGCAATTCTTCCACTATTGTCAAGCAGGACAATTCCCTTCCTTGTCCAAGGCTTTCCATTCTTTCCAACTCCAGATTTATATGTCGTATAAGCAACCCTACCTGCAACATTCCATCTTGCTTGGAAATCAAATAGCCCAATGTCTCCATCTTCGGCCTCTGAAGCCTTTTCGATTCTTGCATGAGGATCTACCTTAAGCTGTAATTCTCCTTTCCAATTGGTTGATGGTACAACACCAATTAGGCGCACTGAATCTCCTTTTTGGATGTCATCTGGATAAGTAAGCACCCCTTCACTTTCTTCTGCAATAATCCTAACAAAGGCAAAACCACCATCTTGTTCAATAGTTATATTCGGGGCTTTATCCGGGACTTTTGTTACACTAAATACTTCACAGAATATATTGATTCTTGGCTTCAAATCTCCAAATGGAGTAAGATCGTAGACCTTTATGTCGCCTCCTGGCTGGTATTGCCCTCCATCAGGAAGGTCGTCATCACCTGAGCCATTAGGACATAATCCAGACCAATCGCACGTAGAGCAACGAGAATTTTCAGGGTCGTCGGTTTTTACTCCGCCTTCCGAATAGCCTCTGAGTGGCCTAGGAATAGTTGGACAGTCATCAATTGTAACATCCGCCTCTTTGATTTCATGCCATAAATCCTTCAACTTATTTTCCATTGTGACAATTTCTTCAGCATTCGGGACTTCGATTGTTTTTCGAACATTAACTCCTAGGTACCATACTTCTAGTGCATCGGGTATTTTCCCACTATGCGTTATTGACCAAAGCATTGCATAGATACGCAATTGTTCGACATAATTACCACTTCTATCTCCACCTCCTCGACTTGCTTTCAGATCCATTATTCTGATTTTACCACCGTGTCGATAGACTAAATCATACTCTCCTTGGAACCAATGTTCTGGATGGATTACATTGAGTGAGAATGGAGGTGCGTTAGGATCGACGAACCATGGCCGTGCAATTTCCCAAGCTTCTACCAATTTACAACTCCCTGTTCTAGCAATAGGGTGCTTTCCACTATTCTCTCTTCCATCAGGTGCTGGAATTTCCTGGCGAATTCCTTTACGCCAATCATTCAACTCTTGGTCAGAGATAGTCTTCATGCATTCTTCGACTTCACCCATATGCATTCTTAGTGCGTTAACGCACATGTCTCGGTATGCTTCCATCGAGTAATCGTGCCAATTTCCTGCCTTCCTAGCATCTTTGGTCCAAGCAGCATGCATTTCATCTCTAATCGCGGGCCAGTGTGCATCGACTCTAGATTCACACCAAGAAATGAAATCATTTGGTAATTCATCATCGAATAGAGGTAATAAATTGTCAGCACCATTAGACAATACATCAGATGGTGCTGTTGCGAATACTAATCCGGGTGATTCCATCAAAACTCTACAGACGCATTCCTCTACAGCTCTACCCAAAAATAGCGGAGGAGTCTGGGGGAACTTTAGTCGTCTCTTATTTTGATACCACCATAGCCGGGGACAATCATCCCAAGTGTTAGCCTGCGAGGCTGATAGTCTGTTGAATGGTCCGACACTGTCGGTCAGAGGGTCTGCAACATGCACAGGCATGTCATAGTAAGCACACACCAAGTCTATTCAAGGCTTCGATTTAATCTCTGCACGAGTTGTTCTAGAATCTATTCGTAGTTGGACTAAACCTTCTCTCCATCCTAACTCTACAGAAGTTAGTTTCACGACCATGCCTGGCCTAATAGAAAGCATAGTTCCATTTATCGCAGAGCCAAATGCAACGACTTCTGCCACTCTCTCACCATCCCATATGTGGAATGATAACATCGACCAAGGTCTACCATCTGCACGCTTTCCATCTCGCTTAGAACAAGAGAGTACAACTCCCTCAACATTAGCCTTAGTTCTCAACATACCCATTCGAGTTAAATCAACATCTGTTTCAGGTACAATTGCGCTAAGTGCATCTAAATATAGACGAGGTTGCCTTCTCCATACACCTGGTAATGCTCCAGTAATGTATACGTCATTATGTGGTGAGTCATGCATTGCAGGAAACGATCCAGGTTGGCTTTCTTCAAGCGTAACCATCTTGTCTCCTGCTTGAATCATAGCCCCTAATACCAGTTCTCCATAATGATTTGGAAGTGGTCCCCAAGCACCCTGTAATTTCCCTTTTACATTCACTCTTGATGGTATAGAGGATAATGGTTCACAAGGCATGGTAATTTCTGGAGCCTCATAGGGTACTGTGGAAACTGAACACCAATGGCAGCCACCAGCTTCTCCGTCACAAGGAGACTCCAAGGGCAACCTATTGTCACAATCCCAAGACTTCATATTGTCATGAACTTCTCTGTATTCTGCAGTTGTAAGTGGATTTACATCCACAACTTTGCGCATTCCATTTGTGAGGTACCAGCCCTCTAACCCTTCGCAGACAGTATCATGGGTTTCGTTCCAAAGCCATGCATAGAAGTTCAATTGGGAGTCAAGGCTTGTCGCAAATTTCCCTCCTCCATCGCCCATTTTGATGTCTACAATTCTGACTCTTCCATCCC
>JBJLAY010000034.1:0-21878 GCA_045568475.1 Candidatus Poseidoniaceae archaeon
GCCACTACCATCTGTAATTGCTGGGCTGCTTCCATTATTTCCACCTCATTCGTTGTTACTTGATGAATTTATCACCTGAATGACATTGCTTGCAATGATGAGTGACCTCATCCTAGTATTCCACATTGCTCGTGCATCTTTCGCACGAGGTTCATTCAGAGTGAAACTGAAGTTGTTTCCTTCAGTATTGACTTCTTCTTCGCTTGCAAGACTAGATGCTAATGATTTAGCCCATGGGGAATCCACCGATAGGCGGATAGACCACAAAAAGAATCACTCCTCTTCGTCGATCTCACCAGCAACTAGTGCACGCTCGTATTCGATTGCAGCCTGCTGTGCGATGTAAGCCATGTCTGCAGTGGTTGCACCATCTGTATTACGGCGTATGATTCTGTTATTTGCATCTGAGGCACGGGTGTAAGGTTCCCATGCACCGCCAGCAAAGGTGTGTCCACACTTTGAACATGCCCAAATCCCTACAGCCTTGCGACCGACCTTTCGGTATTGGCATACAGGACATGTATACTTGGTAGATTTCTTCTTCATGGCCATTCCTGCGTTACGTCGAACGCTGACACCATATCGTGCACCGAACTTGCCGGTTGCTCCTGCCTTCTGGGTTCGCTTTGCCATGTTCAAGCCTCCTTGGAGTTGACCAGATTAGCGAGTTCTGCGCAGCGCTGCTGTGCGACTCCTAGTATCTCGTCGAATTCGGCCGGCGTGAAAGTTCCCTTTAACCCCTTCTGAAGAGAATGAAGATGACCTTCATCACCTAGAGTGATGTGAATTCTCTCATCTCCTCCTAATTCTTCTTCTTCATTTGCATCTAGAACATAGCGTCCTCCAACACGAGTGAATGAACACATGGTCGGTGTCATGGATACTGCCAGAGGGTAGTCTTCTCCGATGTCAAAACGCTCAGCTGGAACAGTTGCTGTTCGTAGTGCTGCGATTGCGCCAAGAGCACAAGCGTCGAAAATATTTCCCTTATCTGAAAGGACATGAATGTCAATCATAACACCCAGAACTTTCTCTCCAGGAATGATGCATAATGAATCCATATCAATACATCCTGACTCACGAATTCCTCGGTCGACAACTCTTCCCAATTCAATAGATTGAGGAGAAGGTGGTCCAGGTTCATACTTGCGGCCAGCGACTGGTCGAAGTTCTGCGCCACACATCAAAGATCCCTGCGATGGTCGGTCAGGCCAAGGAGTTCTCATTTCGAATTTGACACCAGCATAGATGATGGTGTCTCCCCAAGTGACCTTTGCACTACCTTCAGCATTGTATAGGCAGTCAGTTTCAAGTTTTATATCGCGAGAATCCCAACGGCCACGACCATCGATACGCTCATCGTTAGCAGCAAGTGCTGCCAATTCTTGACGTAGCAGACTTGGTACTAGTTCAACCATCAAGCCTCACCTCCGTTCTTTTCAGCATATCTGCGCTTTAGAGCATCAACCATTAGTACGTGAATTTCTCTAGCAGCTTTCATATTGTAATCCATACATGTGTTGTATTCTTCAACTGATAAGTCGCCGTCCATTTGCAGGAATGCGATCTCTCCGGTTGTTGGAAGAATTCCCATTGGCAAATCCGCTTGACCATAGTTATCTTCTGCCTTGTCCAAATCTAGAACAACAGTGTCCTCGATTTTTCCACTAGCAACTCCGACAATTAGGTCACGCATTGGAATACCTGCATCTGCGAGTGCTACTGCTGCTGCGGTAATACCTACACAACGAGTTCCTGCTTCAGCAGCAAGGATTTCAATTTCGACACGAATCTTTGAGCGAGGATATCTTTCGACCAGAACGACACTTTCTAGGGCCTCTGCTGTAACTTTGCTGATTTCTCTAGATCTTCGGTTAAAACCAGGTCGGATTCTGTCGCTGGTTGAGAATGGTGCCATATTGTATCTGACGTCGATAACAGCACGATCCTGTCTCTGAATTTTTCTCGGATGTGCTTCCATTGGTCCGTAAACAGCGCAAACTGCAACGTTAAGTCCATGCTTAACCCAAGCAGAACCATCGGCAGCCGGCAATATACCAGCCTCAATCTCAACTTCTCTCATTTCATCGACTTTACGACCATCTAGTCGCAATCCATCTTCACGTAGTAACTTAACATCTCCATATCCACCCATTAGGCATTCCTCCTGTTATCGATTAATGCTTCAAGAGAAGCATTGAATGTGGCCTTGTGGCCTTCGTTGCGTACTAAATCGAGTACAGCACGCATGAATGTGATTCCATCTGTGTCCCCATCGACCCAGACTCTTCCATTTTCAGCGACTATAACTCTACAGTCGCTTACTTCCTTTAGAGTACGTAGAGTTGAATCTCCTTCTCCACGTAGTCTTGAAATATGATTCATTGAAATTTCGGACATAATTCCTTCTTTCAATCTGCGCAGCCCCACACCTTTCATTGTTAGAACAATGTTGTGTGCTTCGTCAACTTCTTGAACACGGGCTAACATAACGTCTCCGATATCCATTTGTTGTCTGGCTGCACCAAATTCTACCTTCCAAGGTGCTAATGACATTGGTAGTAGTCCATTGAATGGCCCGTTGACATCTGCAAACCATAGATTGTTTCGCACACTTTCTACTACTCCAATAACTAGGTCTCCAGATCTCGGCATATATGCCGAATGAATTGGGTCAACTGATGTGACTCCATTGTTTTCTTTTATCCAACCAACTTTGGTTGCAATAATATTGTCACCCATGATTAGGGTTCCAGTTCCTGCTCGCACTCCTGTTGAGGCCCCGATGGCCTCCCCCGGAGTCACGAGGCGCAGCTCGGCGCCTTCTTTCGCTCCTGACATTTCTTTGTCTCCAAGTCGGGCGACCCGCCATCCCATGATAAAGCAGACGCATGTAAGTAACAATTACAACTCTTTAACTTCAGAATTACCAGCGACACCTTTGACCTTGCCAATTAAGTTACCAGCCATGCCTGGTGGGCACTCAATAATACAAGCCCAGTCACCGTTTGAGAGCCACTCTTCTTTATCCAAATATTGTCTTAAGAATTTACCACAAGCGCCGTAACCTGCGCTTGGAATCCGGAATGCTACCCTAACTGGTTCAAATGACAATGGAATCAATGGTTTTAGAACATCAATCGCATCTTTCACTTGTGATTCTAATTTCTTAAACGGATCAACAGAGAATCTACTTTCCTCAAGCGCCAATTCAATCCGAGTTTTCGGGTGAGGTGTTTTTGCTTTGGGGTCGACTGCAGTAGAATGAATTTCTTGGATAATCATTTGGCGTTTCTGCTCGACTAAATCCTTTCTTTGGTTCGTAGTAAGTTGAATACTACCTTTCTCGATAATCATAACTGCTATTTCACTAATCTCTTGGGTACCGAATGTGGCTTCAATTGCTTCTCCAGTAGGCCTATCTCCGCCTCTTGCATCGTGCCAAACCTCATCAGTTGCTAGGAAATCATCAATATTTACACTAGAAGGATCTGACTTGAAACTCTCTACCAAGTCAGGGTCAACTAGTATCTCGTAACGCTTGCCGCCATACTCCCATCGTGCCAAGACTGCAGAGTCTAGGCTGACCATGTTAGTTTTCACTCCTCAAGTGGCTTGAGACGGTCAATTTGTTTGTTTACTTCGCCTCTGTCTAGAACTCTGTAGCCTTCTGAGTCAACGACAGAAACTTCAACAGCATCTCTATTTAATTCCTGGTCGTTAGCATTTCTAAGTGCCTCTAGACCAAGTTTCATTGCAGCGTTAAGTGTCAAGTTTTCTTTCCAGTTCTTCTCAAAATAATCGATAACTGTATTTCTTCCACTTCCAATAGCACCTGCATGGTATGACTGGTATGCGCCAGATGGGTCAGTTTCGAATAGATGGATTCCATTTTCATCTACTCCTCCAATCAATAATGCAGTTCCGAATGGTCTAGAACCACCGTACTGAGTAAAGGATTGCTTGAAGTCACAAATTTTCTTTGTTAGAATGTCTACAGGAACAGATGCAGCGTATGTGATTCTGTTCACCTGAGCTTCAACACGTGCACGAGCAACAAGTTGCCTAGCATCTGCAACCAGTCCACTGGTTGCAATACCTACGTGGTCGTCGATTTTGAACATCTTTTCGATAGATTCAGGGATTATTAGGCGGCTAGCAATACGCTTGTCACATACCAAAACCACACCATCTCTGAACTTCAGTCCAGCTGTTGTAGTTCCCCTCTTTACGCTCTCTCTCGCATATTCTACCTGAAACAATCGTCCATCTGGGCTGAATGTTGTAATGCCATGGTCATATCCTCTTCCGCTCGGCTGCAAAGTCTCCACCTCTAGTGGCTGTCCGGGTCGGGGTCTTATCAACCTTGGCGGGATGCGAGTTATGTGAAGGTGGCTGTACTCTCAAGTGGCGGCAAGGATAGTAGCGCCGCAATATGGTGGACTCAATGCAAGGGTTGGGACATTACACATCTTGTTACCATGATTGTTGAAGGTGATGATTCATGGATGTTTCAAATTCCGGGGACGTCATTGGTTCAGAGGCAAGCCAAATTATGCGATTATGATTGGTTACCAGTTACTACCCGAGGAGTTCAGGAAGAAGAAATCTCAGATCTTGAAAATGCTCTTTCCCAAATTGAGATCGACGGAATCGTATCTGGTGCAATTAGGTCTGACTACCAGAAAACTAGACTTGAGAGAATGTGTGAAAGACTAGGGATTAAATCATTCACGCCATTGTGGCACCAATCTAGTGAGTCGCATATGGACGGCTTAGTCAATCACGGATTCCAGGTAATGATTACTGGAGTCTCTTCTGAAGGTTTGACAGATGAATGGCTAGGTCATATATTGACTCCGGAATCATTGCGGCGAATGAAGTCTCTTGCTGCGAAATATAGATTTAATGTTGATGGCGAAGGTGGTGAATATGAGACTTTGGTAGTGGCTGGACCGCACATGAAAGGCTCCTTGGATTTGGTTTACAAAATCGAATGGGATGGTGTAAGAGGACACCTAATTTTCGAATAAACCTGCAAAAAACTGCATTACTCACCACTCGGAATGTTCATGTCCTATCCTCAAAGGGAGTACAATATGGCATTCTGCCCACTAGACTATCGATATGGCTGTCAAGAATTCAAAGAGATCTGGTCCGAACTAGGTAGGCACCAGCGTCAATTGGAGGTTGAAAGGGCTCTTGTGTGGGCGCACAAAGAGATGGGAAAAGTCTCTGAAGAAGACTACGCAAAGGTCGCTGAAATTGCGGTACCTAGTGTTGTTACCAAAGAGAGAGTTTCTGAAATCGAAGCAGAAACGAGACACGATATTATGGCTCTAACCAAAGCTATGGCCGAAGCGGCAGGGGAAGCTGGGTGGTGTATTCACTTGGGTGCTACATCAAATGATATTGTAGATACAGCCGTTGGCCTTCAGCTCAGAGATTCAATTATTCTACTTCGCCAACAGTTGTGCAATCTGATTGAAGTGACAGCAAATTTAGCCGAAAAGGAACGTGATACTGTAATGCTTGGGAGAACTCACGGGCAAGCAGCAGTTCCTATCACATTCGGTCTAAAAACAGCGGTTTGGCTAGATGAGATGAGAAGACAATTGATTCGTTTGGATGAAGCAACTCCACGTATTGCTGTTGGGAAATTTTTGGGCGCTGTTGGAACTGGTGCTGCACAAGGTGATGGTGCAAGAGAATTACAGAGATTGATTCTAACACACCTTGGGCTACAGGTTCCTCTTGCAACAACACAAGTTGTTGGCAGAGACCGATATGTTGAGTATGTTTCATGGCTTGCGAATGTAGCTTGTACATGTGAGAAAGTTTTGCAGGAAATACGTAATCTTCAACGTTCTGAGATTGCAGAAGCCGGCGAAGGATTCGATGTTAAGAAACAAGTTGGATCATCTACAATGGCGCACAAGAAAAATCCGATTAAATCTGAAAATGCATCAGGGTTAGCAAGGATAGTACGCTCTTTCATTATTCCAACTTATGAAAATGCTTTACTATGGCACGAAAGAGATTTGGCAAATTCTAGCAGTGAACGTTTCACCCTATCTCATGGCTCAGCACTTTGTGAAGATGTGATTGCTAAAACTGCGAATGTGTTGACCAATCTATGGGTTGACCGGGATAGAATGTTAGCCAATATCGCTAGTCAGAAAGGATTGGTAATGGCTGAGAAAGTTATGATTGAATTAGTAGGTCATGGAATTGGCCGGGATGAGTCACACGAAATCCTACGTTCAGCATCATTCGAAGCAATAGCTAACGGTGAGGAATTAATCGATGTCTGTGCTAGAACTCCGGCTGTTGCAGCAGCATTCTCTATCGAAGAACTAGAAGCAATGTTTGACCCAGCTAACCACATTGGTGTTTCCGGGGAAATTGTTGATGAAGCAGTTGAATTAGCAAGAAGCGCAATTCAATGAAATTCTGATTGTTCCCTTTGCATCATCGATGTTCTTACCAAGACCATTGCTATGAATGCAGATATTGTGAATGCAATTCCTACCATTTTGGACATACTGTACCAAAGAACGATCACTCCTCCAAGAGAAAGATAAGCAAATACTTGGCACAACGCAGAAGCAAAGTTTAGTCGTTTCAACATATCCTCTGTAAGATTGCCATTGTGTTCAAGCAAGAATGTGTAGATTAAGAAATATATTCCTTGAAATGGAATTGTTGCAGCAATTATTGTTAGTGCGATCTCTCTTACTAGTTTCGGGTTTGTCTCTTGCTCAATACCCTGGAACAGCAATACAGCGGTATTGGTACCCAATAATGCAGCCATTATTGTCCATCGCTTATCTTGGGATGAAGTTCGACTCTCAACATTGACCGAACCTTCGCTCATGAAAAGCGTGCCAACTGTAAAGGGTTTGTATGTTGCCCTTATGAAAATTCAAAAATGTCCAAATTAAGAGGTTACCAGAGGTATCGGAATGCCAGAATTATTCCACCTGTTATGCTAGCAACTATCATCAGAATCACAATCATAGCATTTGGACCGTATTCATTAGTGTCATCCAATGCAGTACCAATCAGCCCATCACGTGCGATTGCCTTTGAGAAACTACCAACCTCTTCGAACTTAGGAAGCGGTCTTCGAGGTATCCTCTCGCCCTTGCGTAATTCTCCTGCCATATTCGAGGTGAAGAGTAATTGGGTCATATGGCTTGTCATTGCTAGAATGTTGGGAAAGCAATATCTTCTATGGTTGGGTAGAATGGAATATGCAAGAGCCAACTGTTGCTGACATGTCGATTGCAGATGAGCATATTGTGGTTGAAATGAAGACCCGAATAAGCGAAGTCTGCAAAGAACTTGCAGTAAACCCCGATCACGCAATTTTGGTAAAGAAGGGTAGTGAAATTCGCGGTGTCGTGACTGCTCGAAGTATATTTCAGAAAATGTCTGAAGGTGTAAATGCAACTAAAGTTAAAGTGAGCAAGATTATGAGGACAAATATATTATCAATTCCAGCGGATACTCCTCTTTCATTAGGCCTGGATTTAATGAGCAAAGAAAATCCAGATGCGATTATTATTACTGGTGATGAAGGTGATTTTGTAGGTTATTTCTCGACCAGTGATTACCGTGATGCAACTCGTAGACTAGAAGCTCATCAGAAGATGGCATCACGACTAAAGCGATCACGCAAAGTTATCACTGAAAAGGCTGAGGAAAAAGATAGCAATGTAGACTTGTTAGATCTCTTGCTTGGTGATGTCGAAGAAGAGGAAGAAGAAGTTGACTCTCTATCGACATTAAGTTTTGAATGAGTTGAGATTATGGGTCTTTGGGAAGCGCCTTTGGACGACTCTTCCATTCATCTTGCTGTCGAGGGTTCTTGTGGGGGTACCTCAATGGGTATTCAATTAGCCCGCCAAGCAATATCTGGCGGCGGTAGAGTTCTTTGGGCATCACCTGAATTACCAGACGGCACTCGTTTTTCTCAGATATTTGCAGGTATGGATTTAACAGCATCATCTCGTTTTCACGCCATGAATTTAGTAGGTAATTTCGACCAAGCACTAGAGTCATTATTGCATACTGCAAATGTACTACCTGGCGTCAATTTGGTAGTTTTAGATGACTATTGTCCTGACAGTGGCCAGATTCCGTCAGACATTATTTCAGGAGTGAATAAAATGATTTCAGATAGTAAATGGACTACTTTGTTAATATCTAAAGGAGGAGTTTCAATGGATGATAGTCCTTTGATTGCTCGTGCCAGGAACAAAATAAATTCCGACAAAGTATGGCTTCTTACACGACCTAATTCGGACTCAAAAAGAACACTCTGGTTAGATGACGGTTCTATCTCACTGCGATTGGCAGAAGAGGGTTTCATCAATTGATCATTCGTTTTCTTCTTCACCGAGCAGCTTTGCCATCTCGTCCAAAGCATCCTCGTCGGGTTCATCGAATTGTTCTGGGTTCTTAGCAGAACCTTCCATCATGTCATCTCCAGCAACAGCAGGCTCAGAGTCTGCTTTTGCACGCGCCATGTTTGCACGACCTTGATTTGTAATGTACCAAATCATTGCCAGCAAGGTAAGTCCGAGCACAATATAAGTGATTTCAGTAGAGTTGACCATGATGTTGGCAATAGGTATTGGCTATCAACATTTAGGACATTATGTCATACTCTTTGCTAAATGTCGCCTTTTATCCACTGGTGGTTGAGCCCATCCACTTATCGGTGGAGTTCTATCACTTTTAATCCAAGGTTCTTGAATTCTAGTTTTACATTTGGGGCATCGAACTCCTTGGCCCCTACCCATCGATTTCATACGAGTGCCACATTCGCAAACGGGTCTTTCTAGGGTTTGAGAACTAGTAACTCTAATCGCCTCAAGATGGATATTTCCTTCGAATTCTAAGCCGATATATTCGAATGAATCACCTTTTTTTAGCCATTGTGCTAACTTGTTAATGTCTCCAGATTCAGAAAATGCGAGAATATTATTATTCAAAATTACGTGACCACCATTGAGTATTTCTTTTGATTGGACAGTAGTTTCATGACTTGCCTCAATATGATCTCCTGATGCTTGATTAGTTCTAAAAATTCTGAAACCTGTTGTTTCAGAACTACCTTTGATCAATTCTTTGGTAGCCTTTGTTGCAACATCTTGACTTGTCGCTCTTACCCCGAACATCACAGGACATGGGCCCCTAGGTGCAATCAAGCCGCGGTTATTTCGTGGGTCTCTACAAAGGAATGTACCTTCCATAGCATCAACGATTGTAAGCGACTCTTCACTTACCTTCCGTTCACCCTTTCTCCATGCAATTCCTTCCCATGTTGCGACATCTCCACTCCATGCACAAGATGCAGCCGCTCCAATCCGGCCTTTTCCTCCCCATTGATGTCCACCTTCGACGAAAGTAGCCTCGCCTCTGACAGCATTCCAATAGTTTCTTTCATCTGGTTTAGTTACAAATAAAGTCATACCTGGGTCAGATGGGAATTGCTTTCGTTCTGAATGTTCTGAATGTGAAATTTCTCCTTTCAGAGGAGCAATATGTTTTACCCAATATTCTTCCAACCACTGAATAATGCTTTCATCACAAAACAATTCAACAGATAAAGAAGCATTTCCTCTTGTTCTTTGAGCTGCAAATGGCCACAGCCTAGTCAATCTCGGCTCCCCATATTCACATGGTAAGGCTTCCAGAAGTTGATGAAATACTAGAGTTGTGCAACCACCATCTAGTGAATCGGTATCATCTAGTCCAAGCCACATAACTACCCCACCGGATTGAATTCATCACCATCATCATTCGAAATGATCCTATCGATTACTCCGGCAATTCCCACCGTTTCGTCAACTTGGAATAGCCTTGCACCCACAGCCCAACCAGCCCCCATGTCTGAATCTCTATCTCCAATCATCAAATCAAGTTGATGAATAGGATCTGGCTTCGTCCCCCACCAATCGACACTACCATGCGACATTCCGCGAATAATTTCAGATGCTTTGTTTAGCATTCCAGGTTGGGGTTTTCTGCATTGACACCGATCTCTATTTCTATGGGGGCATGTCATTATCACATCTAATGTTCCAACTTCTTCTTGTAATTTAGAATGGATTGAATGTATCCTATCCTCACCCCATAATCCACGCATTATAGCGGACTGGTTTGTGACAATAGCAATTCTATAACCCATGTCACGTAATGACATAATCGCATCCTTTGCGCCCGGAATAATCGTTAATTCATCAGGTTCGTTAATGTAATTCGGACTACCATGATTCAGTACCCCGTCTCTATCGACAAAGGCAATCGCACCATTCCAATAACCCTCGGATTTTGAGAGGTTAATCTCTGCGATTGGCCCCTCCATGTTGTCGTTGCAAACCAATCACCCCTATGTGCATTAAGGAGAAGTCATTAGAGGAGGCAGCCATCAGCGGGTATTCATGGCAGGTGACCTTCTAGTCGACAGGTCTGTCGCAACCATTCTTGGTGCGATAGGTATGTTCATTCTATTTGTCACTTGGAGAATGCGCAATGATCGCATAGAATTTCTTGCACCAATCGGTTGGCTGTTAACTGGTTTTTATTTTTTCAATGAGACCGGGTTCTACTATTCACATGAAGATGCTGTTTTGACAATAATGAGTGCTGCAACTCTGCCAGGGGCAATTGCTATCGCTGTTTGGGAAAGACGGGTTGAGGTCGAAAAGTACGCCAGTGCTCTTCGTTGGTTCCGAGGTGCAGTTGCAGCAGCAGGTTTACCGTATCTTTTGATAGCTCACGTTCCGATGCTTAACATCCTAGCAATATGGTTCGTTGCTTGGCAGTCAGCAGCATTGTTATCATTCGCTGGTGGTGCTGATGTCACTTTAGGGGATACCTACGCTAATCCGGCTAATGGTCCATCTGTTGAATGGAGTGCCTGGGAAGGTAACCGTTGGTTTTTGACAGAAGAGATGTCTGAATATTCATTTCATACTGAGTTGCTAGTTAATGGTGAACCACTTTACATTAACTTCGTGCTTGCATGCACAGCAATTCAATCAATGATAATTTTCGTAGGTGCAATCTCTGTATTAGATATCAGTTGGAGAAAAAGAGTTCGAGCGCTATTCATCGCATTATCCCTAATTCACATTCTTAATTTATTCAGAAATGCAGGATTGATTTGGTTACAGATGGGATACCCTGACTGGCGCTGGATGAATTTGACAATTTTCGAATTCGGTCACGCATACGCTTCACGAGTTGTATCTTTAGGTGCAATGTTCTTACTTGCTTTAGTACTGTTTGAAATGCTACCGCAAATGCATAGGCATGTACTTTCATTACTAAGACCACTTGGTCTTGCACCTGGTAAAAAGCGTAATCAATCGTAGAGGTCTGATACTTTCATATCGGTAGGAACATCAGCTACTGGCGGTCCTAAATCCAATGCAGGAGGTACTTCCTGCGTTGATGGAGGTGGACTTGTAGGTGCTTGAGGTAAGTTGACCAACATCTGCTCTGACATGTTGTCCTTTTGGTATTCCCAAGAGTATTCTGGTTCTCTCTTTGAACGTACAACCATGAATCCAAGAACAGAAACTAGAATCAGTCCTAGCATTCCCGCAGACACCCATATGACATCATTGTCGACTGATGCGAACACATCTGCATTGTCTCCCACTCCGTCCCCGTCTGTATCTGTGTCTTCGTTAGGATCATCAGGGAATGCATCCTTGTCATCTGGGGTTCCATCACCATCTCTGTCTAGGGGGTCGTATGTTGTCACACAATCCTCACTGTTATCTTCAATTTCTCCAAAATCAATGTATCTGTCGTTATTTCTGTCAATTTCAAAGAAATCATATTCATTTAGCCAAGCAATGCTGGACATGAACTCAATGCTAACCTCTCCAGAATCTATCTGTGAAAATGTCATCATCAGTTCGTTACCACAATCACACAATGCTATTTTCGCCTCATTTAGATCTAGGACTTCATCTTTGTTCAAATCCAATTCTTCAAATTCTTCTGGGTCTTCACCAATTTCTTCCATAGATAAGTCACCATCACCGTTTATATCTGCTTCTTCAAACACCATTTCGGTCATTTCATCACATGGTAAAATCTCATCATCAGGGTCAATAGGGTCTACTGGATCTACAGGTCCAGGCCCTGGCCGGTCAAACGATTCCCATTTAGCTATAATTGAGATATCTTCAATGTCGGTGATTGCAGTTATCGTTATGTCAATTCTTCCGCTCACGAAAAAGATACTGATTTCTTCTTCGGCTTCACCCATGTCAGATTCATAGTTTCCATCTTCTGCCCATTGTCGACCCATTGGTCCTCCTTCTTCGAAGTCTCCCCAATCAATTTCCTCAGTTTCTGCAAACAATGCGAGGTCGCCTTCTCCTCCCCATGTCTTGATCATCATGTCATTAGCCATATCATCTTCAAGCTCAATGTAGAAGTATAGGTCCTCTCCTTCAGGAGCACTCATTCCAGACACTTCTTCATCATTGAATAATTGGATTGGTTCTCCGTCATAAGACCAGATATACCTGTCTTCAAATGATGCAGTTATGTCTATTCGACTGTAGTGTTCTTCACTTCCTAGTAAGATGTACCATCGACCTGGAGTCGGGTCATTAAAGCCAATTTTATCACCTGCGCCGGGTGCATTAGAATGAGTGTCGTATGTTGTCCAAGTTGGGAACTGATCTAGTCTCATCATGAGTTTAGCATCACCATCTCCTCCATTCAAATCAACCTCAAGTCTCTCTGTTCCTATTGGGACATCGATGTAGAAGAACTGATCTAGTCCTGAAAATCCACTTAGAGGGCCATAGGTTATTCCTGGTGTTAATTCAATAGCAGATTCTGGGTCAACGTTATCAGGGCTGTATGTAAAATCAGCCTGAATCGTGACTTCACGACATCCTGAATATGAGGTCATCATCACATAGTAGATTCCAGGTTGTGCATCGAATAGTTGCACGGTTTCATCATTTCCAGAATTAAATGAACTATCAGAGGTTTGTTGTCCGCCAATTTGCCTTCCATTGCTATTACCTTGCTCTGAGATCATGAAATCATCTTCCATCCAACCCCAATCATCAGTTTTTGGTAGAGCATTGTATGCAATATGTAATTCACAATCTCCCGGTCCACCCCATGTCCTTACTCGCAGTTCCGCAAGTTCTTCTTGTAATTCGACATAGAAGTAAAGAGATTTGTCACTGTTTCTTGTGATACGCTGTCCTGTGACTGATATGCCATCATTCAGTTCAGTCATTTCGTCTAAGGAGGGAGGCTCTGGTGCTTCATCCCAAGATGCTCCAATTTCCAAATTTTCAATGTCAAAGTTTGATGATATTGTAATCCAATATGTTCCTTCTTCAGGCCATTCAATAAGTTCATACACATACAATCCAAAGCCATCATAGGTTTCGATTTCATAGTCATGGTCCCATTCAGAAGGTATCTCATCCATTGAGATGTATATCTCAAATTCTACATTCTCGAAATAGTCTTCATCATCAAATTCAAAATCAAATGAGAACATACTCAAACTGATGTATTGAGTATTTTCTGGAATCTCAATGAAGAATAGTAGAGTGTCTCCAGCACTTGATTCAATATTTGACAAATATTCATCATTTTCAAGTTCGACAGCTTGCGCAATTATTGTTCCATCCGGCATAACCCAAGATGCTCCATGAATTTCCCCTGTACGGCCTTCAGAATCATTAGTAATTTCGCCTTCTCCTTCTGAGAACATCCATAGTGAATCATTGCCTGCATTATTTCCTATTCGAACATCATCCAGCATTCCTTGGAAATAGTTACAATCACATCCTGCACCCATTCGGCCAATGTATAATTCGTCACAATCTTCTCCAGATTGGAAACAGTCGTTGGAGCCAAAATCTCCAGCAGGGATTTGAGATTTGTTGATATCTATAAGACCAGCAGATTGGTTATCAATATAGAACTCACCAGCGTATGCAGTGCTAACTATTACCTTTACATGTGTCCAAACATTTTCTTGAACTGTTCTGTTTGATGTCGGATTTTTTGACATCGAATATTCGTTGGAATAAGCTAGGTATCCATCGTTAAGATACAATCCCCATCCATAATCTCCAAACATTGTGATGAATTGTATTCCATCAGTATCTGGTATATTGATCCATGCTTCAATAACTATTTGACCATCAATGTCCGGCATTTCTTCATCAATCATTATGTGGTCATCATCACCATCAAATCTGAGGTTGTAATCTGCACCTTCTCCAATCTCTACGACTCCATAAACAGGGAAATATTGCGGGTCATCTTCTAAATCGTTCCAAGATGCGGGCTCAATTGAACCCATATTGGTTCCTGTGATGTGAATGTAGTCCTCATCATCTCCATCTCCTGGTTGCCCCTCGCCCCAATTTCGATACAAGAAAGGCGTACCATCGTGCCATCTGAAGTCCCCTTCTTTTTGTGAATCTGAAAGTCCCGTCCAAAGATGTCTTGTCGTATCATTATTGACAGCAAATGTATCGAATAGCCACTGATCTTCTTCGGCGTCATTAATCGTTACTAAGAATCCATCTAGACTTCTTGCAACCGATGCTGCATCGCTCCATGAGGAGGCAGATAGTAGGTGGTAAGTGTGATTATTTGCAGGGTTCGTTGCAGTTTGTAATACTACAATATCCTCGATATCTTCTGCTGATGAAGGAGTAACAATCGGACTGGCACTTACTAGAAGCATCATCGAAATTAGGATAAACGCCTTACAATTCATGATTCGTTGCTGGTAGAACTCATTATTTAATGTACCACTAGTTCTGTCCATATTTGCCGTTATGGCAATCTTTTCTTGTTACTACTGGTAAGAAGTTTTGTCACTTTCTACGTTTGCCACCGATTCTGAGTTCTGTCTTGAGTGGCATCTGGTGCTCCCAAGCAAACTCTTTGACAATTCTCCAGCCCTTTTCAGAACCTTCGTAATCGGTAACATCGATTACTTTGTCACGAGTGTTTGCCTTGAACGCAGCAACAGGTTCAGCATTATGGAATACAAGATATGCACTTCCAAAACCGAACTTTTGCTTTAGTACATCAGCAAAGTAAGGTGCAATCGGATCGGATGGAGGAATTACGAAATCACGAATTGGTGGAACATTCTTTGCCTCATCTAATAAGTCCTTACGACCCCAGCAAACTTCGTGTAAATCTTGAATCAAGAATCCTTTGATTAGAGTATCATCTTCTTCAAACTCAGTCAATATCGCTTTGAGTTCTTCCGGCTTGAATGGTGTACCTGAGAGCCGCGTGAATTGTTTCAATGTGATTACTGGATAATCTGAAACCAATCTTCTGAGATATTCTCTTCTTAGGATTACAGGGTCTAAGCCCTGCCTTGGAGCAACTGATCTGAATCCTCCACGGTAATCTTGTACCATGTGGCCACTACGTAATAGGGGTTGAATCAATTTTCTAAATGCGGCCCTCTTCATCGCATGTCTTTCCATGAACAGGTTCGGGTCACTGTGAGTCTCAAAGAATTCCAGTATGTCGATCAACTCTTCATTCGGCTCTTCTCCACGAATTGCTAATAGTGTTGAGAAGTGGTCATATGATGCCCATACTTGGTGCCCACGCAGATTGATTCCTTGGTGCAATTGATGAGCACTAGCCATGTTTTTCAAACTCACACGATATACTTCAGATCTTCCGCGCAATCCGAAATCATCTCTGACTTCTTGCACACTTCCCAATGCATCAATTTCATTTTCATGTCTTGAATTTTGGTGGAGGTTGTGCCTATGGAATAGGGCCCTTTCTGCAATCTCTCTTGGCTGTGGATCAACTACACCACCACGAATCATTCTTTCTCCTGCTAACTTGAAACCAATACTTTCTAGGGCATTTCGGAAATCATCTTCGAGTTCAGTTACAGGAACTCCATTGAATTGAGAAAGAACTGCAACATCTACTAGTTGGTCGGAATGATTATCCAACAATTTTTCAAACGCTGTACAAAATTCATCTAGATAAGCATAAGGAATATGCATGTCTTTAATTTCAAGATAATCATTGATTTTGAACATCAATACCTTTCCAATCGGATCAACTCCCTTGAATACTGGGAGATACCAACCTCTGTCGAGTACCGAACGAACTTCCCATATGAATCTAGATACATATGGGTCGGATTGAGTCAGAATACGCAATGTTCTATCTTCTCTATTAGGTGAATTCAGATTAGATACTTCTTCAGGAAGAACATAGAATGCTTCTGGTTCTGGAACTAGTGCCATTACCTTACTTATCCTACCATCGGCTTCCAGGTTCCTGAGAGCTATAGCCAAGTCTTCAACGCTTCGTGAAACATAATACCGTAGTGTAAATGCCTTTACTGGACCCATTCGTTCAATGACCTTTACCAAAGCATCTTCGAAACTTAATGGCTCATACACTTCGTAAACACGATGGAATAATGATAATCTTCTTCTCCTTCCACTAACGTCTTCAAATTGTTTTACTAAACATAATTGGCGTTCAAGGTTGCTAATGGCATTCTTGAGGTCACGCTGTAGTGATTTGTGATCTTCACCTTTAGGGAAGTCTGCCAAAATCTCCTGTCTTGTGAGATTTTCTCCTTTAGGTATTTTCTCTAGAATCAATTTTTCCATTTCACCTAACCAAGGTTCTGGTTTCAATCCAAGAAGCATTGGTAGATTTTTACGAGTAGTGTAACCGATTCTATTATGGAGTAATCGGCCCATCAAAACATCAGAATCAAGTTGCAAATCTTTCCAGTCCGCATATCGGAAATTTTCTACTCGGTATAGCATCTCTTGCTGTTTCTGGAATAGTATGTGTTGGTCGAAAGCAGTGAATCCGTCAGAATACTGTTCGAAAGATTTCTGCATAACCATATTTTGTACCCATCGATACTCAACAACATCTTCTTCGCCACCCGTAATTCTGTGTTCATCAACTTTGAGAATGTACTCTGCATCCTCGGTTTGTGTGAAGAAACCGACAGAAATTACATTTCTCATCTCCAGTTCATGTAAAATAGAATCAATTTGACCCTGTGGGAATGGTAGGCGATCAGAAATTTTGTCTCCAGTGCGTGGACCTTCACTACCTAACATTTCTATAATTTTTACACGCAATGCTTCGTGAGGGTCAGATATAGTCTTCTTTTCCCACTTTGTAGGTTTAAGACCGTCAAATTCAACTGCGACTTCATACGTAATTCCCTTGGTGTACAAGTCCCTGATATCTTCCATGTCTTTGCCACCAGCTTCGGCTAAGCAGCCTAGAGCGCCATGGATTTCAGCCATGTAGGTGCTGAACCATTTGTCATCTAATGCTTTAACACCAGTTGATCTCAATTTTGTAATCTCACCAGCGGCTGCTAATTCGGCAACCCACTTTTCGATAGAAGAATGATCAATTCCAGCAAGTTTTTCCTTATACAACGGGTTTTCCCAATTACGGTCGAGGCCACCACCCTTATTCATTAGGTGCAATAATTCTGAGGAATTAGATGGGTTTGGAACTTTGTTCGAATAGTAATCTTTCAACTGTTCGTCAGTTAATTCAGTTGCTAGACTTCGGTTACCCAATAGTCGTCGAAGTATTTCTGGATCTATATCTTTCACCAAGAATGCTCTAGTCTTCATTGATAGAAGATCTTCGAAAGTACTCATGTACAAACTCATACCAAGTCTGGAAGGTATTGGGACTTTAGTGTGAACTATTCTTGCTTCAGATTCTTTACTTGCTTCTAGGAAATCATTTAGAGATTTAATGTCTATATCCCCAAACATAATTTCTGCTTTTGCTTCCTTGATTAGCAGTGAATCTTCAATCGAGCGATGTCTTTGTAGAAGAGCATCGGCCTTTTGCTGGAACTGTTGCGGGCTAACTTCTTCAGCACCTATACGCTTTGGAATAATCAATGACCTTCCCGCAACTTCACGGAATCTCTTCGCAAATATCTGTGTGTTAACGATATATCTCTCGATAACTTCTAGGTGATTGTTTGACTGGAAAGATTCGTACATTTTACCAGGATCAACTTCTTGACTTGTTTTGATTAACAAGCCGTTTTCATCGAATGATAGTTCAAGCACGGCAATACCCTCACTCTCGGCAAGTCCAGCCATGAAATATCCAAGAGCCGTATTGAAACCTCTACCTCGGCATGATGTAATCAGATATGTCGGCATTCCTCCTGATACGATTTGCTCAACAATTAATCGATTAGGGTCGGGAACTTGGAATGAATCAAGAGTATGCTCTTCCAAGTGTCGGGCAATTGTGTTAGAAACGCCTTCACTCAGACCATATGCATCTCTCAAAATATTTCGTGGATCCATCTGTCTACGTAATGCGGTTACAGTGTGTCCAATCAAATCTAGTAATGCCCCGGATAATTCTCTCGAGCGACTTCTAGCCTCCCCGCTCCAAGATGGTACAGTCGGCCTGTAACCAGTTACCGATGCGACATTAACTCTAGTTCCCTGAATATTTGTAACTCGATATGTCGAACCACCAAGGAGAATGACATCTCCCCCTCTTAGGTTAGCTACGAAAGATGAAGATAATTGTCCAAGTATACTACCTTCTGCATTGAATACTAGATATGAATTGTCAGGAGCAATTGTTCCGATGTTGGTATAGTAAATCATCCTGGAGTATCCACGCTTTCCATACAGATTCTCTTCCCAATCAATCCATACTCTGCGTTCCTCTTCAAGCATATCAAGTACTTCGATGAAATCGTCATACTCTAGATTTCTATAAGACCATGTACTGGTAACCACTTCGAAGGCTTCATCGATGTCGCGCTCATTGATAATTACTAATCCAATAAGGAATTGTGCCAAAACATCCAGAGAATTCTGAGGGAAGTCTAGCAAGTCCATTTCTCCAGTTTGAATAGCAGCTTGCAATGCGGCTAATTCAATTAGATCGTCAACACTTGATGGTAGGAATCTTGCTCTAGGTATACCTCCTACATGGTGACCTGCACGGCCTATTCTTTGAAGAGCAGTAGCAATGTCACCAGGTGATCCGACTTGAATAACCATGTCAACAGAACCTATGTCAATTCCCATTTCAAGTGATGATGAAGTTACTACGGCTCTAAGATGTCCAAGTTTTAATTTCCTCTCAACATCCAGACGAATCCTTTTGTCCATTGAACCGTGATGTCCTGCGATAAGTTCTCCCAAATATGGTCTTAATTTTTGAACCAAAGTTTCTGTCATCTTTCTTGTATTAGCAAATACTAGTGTTGTAGTATGAGCACTGATTAAATCAGCAATCATTTCCACATTTAATTCTAGAACTTTCATAACCGATAAGTCGCTAAACTTAGGAGAGCACAACAATATGTCTAGATCTAATTCACGTGCACCACTAATCTTTGCAATCATAACAGATTGTCCGCCTGTTCGACTTTCTCTGTCATCACTAGCAACCAAATATTCGGCAACAGTTTCCAAAGGTTCCATAGTTGCAGAAATTCCAATACGTTGGACAGGCCTTTCGAGTATAGTGTCTAGCAAAGATATTGTCAATGCTAAGTGAACACCACGTTTAGTAGGAACTAGTGAATGCATTTCATCAATAATTATCCATTCAACATTAGAAACGATTGGTTGGAACCTTGGCGAGGATATTGCAATAGCCATACTTTCCGGAGTAGTGATTAGAATGTGAGGTGGCTTCCTCAACATTTTTTGGCGCTCAGATTGCGGCGTATCTCCAGTTCTTAGGCCAACTCTGATTTTACCTTGAGCTCTATCTGGGAGATATTTTTCTTCAATCTCAGCAAGTGGTCCAATCAAATTTTTCTGTATATCATTAGCTAATGCTTTGATTGGAGAGATATACAGGCAGTAAACTCTCTGTTCGAGAGTTCCATCTAGGGCGTGCCTGACTAATTTATCAATTATTGTTAGGAAGGCAGTAAGTGTTTTTCCCGAACCAGTTGGTGAACATAATAGAAGATGGTCGCCATTCATTATCGAAGGGATTGCAAGTTTTTGTGGTTCAGTAAAATCAGGAAATTTATCTTTAAACCAATTTCTTACAGGCTGACATAACTTCGCATACAATTCCTCTGTTTCTAGAGGATTATCCAAGTATGTGATATTAGCCAAATTTCTCACTTACGCTGTGCGTGTTCTGACAGCGTGCGTAAGCAGATGATGAATGTTTGTATTGTTTATTGGGGATGAATGAATATTTTTTTGCTGTAAATCCTAGTCATGAGGATGGAATTTATTTGTGGAAATGCCAAATTCGTGGTAAATGTATAGATTGCCTCATTTACCACTTGCCATTCGCATGTCCATGGAGAACTTCTCGCAAGAGCGATTAGCCCGCTTATCGGGCATGCTTAAGCGTAGAGGGATAATTCTTCCAGCATTTGAAATCCATGGAGGAGCAGCAGGTCTCTATGATTTCGGCCCAGTTGGAGGTAGGCTGCGTAATCGGGTCAATCAAACTTGGATTGATCATTGGCAAAGCCTTGGTAATATTGTCGAGATTTCAAGTCCCACAGTTACTCCTTATCCTGTTTTAGAAGCCAGTGGCCATGTTGGTGAATTCAGTGATTTCGTAATTGAATGTCAAAAATGTGGCGAGGCTAGTAGAGCAGACCATTTGGTAGAAGATTTTCATCCGAATGCAGATGCGTTGACAAAAGATGCATTGAGCGACTTAATTGCAAAACATAATCCTGCATGTCCATCTTGTGATGAATCATCTTGGGGGCCGATTGAAGCCCAAAATCTCATGTTCAATACTAAGATTGGAGCCGGAACATCAGGAAGACAAGCATTTTTGCGCCCTGAAACAGCTCAAGGTATGTTCACATCCTTCACCTCAATTTACCGCCACTTCAGAGAACGTCTTCCTTTTGGTGCATTACAGACTGGTAAAGGATATCGAAACGAAATTAGTCCAAGACAAGGAATGATTCGCCTTAGAGAATTCAATATGGCGGAACTTGAGTATTTCATCGACCCTGAGTGCGAACCAATTCATGACTTTTCAATATGGAGTCAGTGTTTAACTTTGATATCTGAAGATTCAGGTTCTATCTCGATGACAATTGGTGAGGCCGTTTCTAAAGGAATTATTCGCCATCCAACAGTTGGCTATTTCATGGGTTGGACAATGGATTTCTTAACTAATGTTGGAATTAATCCTGAACATTTACGATTCAGACAACACGAATCAGATGAAATGGCACATTATGCACAGGATTGTTGGGATGCAGAAATCAATGGCTCATATGGTTGGGTAGAATGTGTTGGTATTGCACATCGTGGCTGTTACGATCTTACTGCTCATGAGAATGCCACTGGCCAGAGATTACGTGCATGGAGGACATTTTCAGAGCCTAAAGTTGTTGAAATTAACGGTTGGACTACCGACGGCGCAAAAGCAGGTCCTGCTTTTAGAGCACTAGCAGGTAAAGTAAAATTAGCAGTCGAAGAAATGCCAGCAGAATCTTCATTCCCAATGTCTTTGGATATAGATGGTGAAGTTGTTGAGATACTTCCTGAACATGTAAAACGTGTTCAAAGAACTGAAAATGTAAATGGCGAATGGTATGTGCCACATGTAATCGAACCTGCATTTGGAATTGATCGAATAATTTGGCATTTACTCGACCATTCATATTCTGAAACAGAGAAATCAGGTGAAAGTTACACATTGTTAACTCTTCCAGAAGTAGTTGCTCCAGTGGATGTTTCAGTCCTACCATTATACGAAAAAGATGGGATGGGTGAAATGGCAGATAGCATTCATCGTGACCTTTGTGGTCGAAAGAATATTTTCTC
>JBJLAY010000035.1:0-21705 GCA_045568475.1 Candidatus Poseidoniaceae archaeon
GGGGCATTGAATTAGGTGCATGATGGCTTTAGAATCTGCTTCGGCATAAGGTTTGAGCAGTTTTCAATGCAAAGGGCTCCCCTTCGCATACCCCTCCATAACAAGGGTACCCTTGTTATGAGCCCCCATACGAAGGGTGACCGTTTGTATTATTATTCAAAATCTGCTTTATTTCTTACTTTTAGCAGCCCACTTTCTCTCAAACTTGACTCTCTTCTTTAATTTCTTTATCTTAGATTCGAATGAAAAACAATAGGTAGTTGCTGCAAGAACAAATGCTAAACTTGCGAAAAATACTGATGAATCAGCGGCGTGTTCTTTTTCATAACCATGTGCAATGATTGCCATAGCAGTAAACATAAACGCTGTAAGAGAAAAGAATCCGAAGATGATGTTGAATACCTTTTGCTTTCCTTCTAGATTTTCTATTTCTGTCAGTAAATCGTCAACAAGAATTAATTCTGAAACTCGCTGCTCTTGATATATCTCATCGTTAGATTTTCTCTTAGCATAAGGTCTGGATTCATCTTTAGCAGATTTTTCATTTGGTGCACCACATTGTGGACACGATTCTGCATGTTCCGAGATATGATGGCCACATTCATAACAAGCAATCAGAGCCATCAGTTTACGCTAATGATTTTGTTTGTTTAATCTTTTGACAAATCAAAGGGTGTATCCGATTACCCTTAGCAATCATATGAGAATACGAAGGGTTTGCAGTCGGTCGCTGCTAACGCTACCCCTCGCATACCCGCTCATACCATGGTACCCTTTACTATCCCATCATTAACCGGATGAAGAATTATAGGCAAGAAGACATCATTGGATTGAACATGCCTCACCCATTCTCCAAACAGCCGGAAGGGGAATCTAACGCCCCTCCGCAGTCGATGGGAACAAACCTCAAACAAAAAAACGGTCAAAAACGTTCTTTTCGGCTTGGTATGATTCGGGTTGTAGTCTTTGGAGCCATCATCGCCATATACCAATTTTTCAACGAACTTGAACATTTCTGCTGGAACATAGGCATCGGTGATCCCTGCAAGTATCCGCCGGAATACTATTATCCAGCCCTACTCCTCTTAATCTTGGTATTATCCTCCATTTCATACAGTCTTCTTCAGTTAATTCGTCGGGAATGGAGGTACGGCATCGGTGTTTTTCTGGGTGGATGTCTCTCTATTGCTCTTTTTGTTATTTCGGGGATAATCGTGTTTTTGATGGATTAATTTGAATATGTCATACTTCTAAGATATTAATCAAAACGAGTCATTATCGGATGTACACTAAGGCCTTGTAGTGGGCCGATACAGACGCTACCGTTAGTATTACTCAATTACTACCAGACTTGGATCAAATTGTGATGATTAAGCTTCTTTATTATTCCAATCATAGTGTCCAAATTTGCGGTAAGGCTCTTCGATAGATTTCCTTCGTCTCTCTTCAGCCCATGCTTTTTGCTCTTCTTTCTCAATACGTCTTTGTTCTTGAAGTTGGGAATCCAAACACTCACCACATGTGTAATGATCAGGGTCTTCTCCCCTTTCAATAAGGATACTGCGACTGCACTGTTGCTCACAAGAATTACAAAATGCCGTGTCCGCATCTGCGCAGACATTACACACAAAAGAATCACAATCATCTTCGATTGTTTGACCTTCCCATACATATCCACATTCATCACAAATTTTTGGATCCCCTACACTTGGCATGTTAGTCCCACGTAGTAGTATTACAAAGTTATAATCGTATTTCGGAATTTTCTCTCAACTCAAACTTGTTACATTATTTGAAGCGGCTATTGTAAGCGGACAAAAAATTCCCAGACTTGGTTCAGAGACTTCATCTATTGATTTGGTAAATTATTGATGTGCTCTTCGATAACATTCGCACAGGCTTCGAATACTTCGAAAGATTGTCCTACTGGGTCATCGAGTCCCCAGTCTTGATCGATTCTAATCATAGGGCAACTTACTCCACAACCCATTGAGATAACCATGTCATAAGACTGCCAATCAATATCGTCAATCAGTTTGGGATGTAGTCCATCTGTACTTATTCCTTTGATTTCTAGTACCTTTAGTGCGTTAGGACTGACGGTGCTTGCTGGATGAGTTCCAGCACTAGCAGCATCATGGCCAAGACTTCTTGCAATACCTTCAGCCATCTGTGAACGGCACGAGTTCCCCACGCAGACAAATAGTAGTCGCATGGCATGTGTATGAAGAAGAGACATATGAACCAATGGCATGTAGCCTCAATAGATGTGGGTACCAATATTGGTTTACACCGGAGTGTTTGTCACTCTTTTCATTACCCATATTATAGCTGCAGCAAACGACTGGGATATCTTATTCCGAGTTGTGGCGGCTTTGATCACATTACAGACATTGTTTGCAGGAATGTGCCTACATTTGTTGAAAGGCGATGTACGTAACTCTAGGCTCCCAGTCGTTGCATTGAGTGCTGGTTTAGGGTGGGCTTATGCAGGAATGAAAGGCGATTGGACAATCGTAGTCTGGGTATTAGTTGCCATCATGTTGCAAATCCTAACTGAAAAAGGGTTGAAGTATGTCACCCCCGCCGAGTCAACTGATGGCTGACTCACCAGTTAAGGTCAACACCCCCGGAGATGCTCCTGCAGCGGCTTCGCCAGAAGAGCAGAAGAAGATGGAAGCTGCATACAATCAGATGAAGCGCAAGATGGCGATTTCTGAGATGGGCAAGGCTATCAAACACAAGATTATGGTGCTTTCAGGTAAAGGTGGCGTTGGTAAATCAACTGTCGCAACTGGATTGGCATTATCTCTAGCGCAACAAGGACTCAAAGTTGGCCTTCTAGACATCGATATCACTGGACCCAATGTTCCTAAGATGATGGGCTTAGATGGCCGAAGATTGAATGTTGAAGCAGGTAGAATTCATCCAGCACAAGGGCATCTTGGCGTGAAAGTCATCTCTATGGCTTTCTTATTGGAAGATGAAGACACCCCTGTAGTATGGCGTGGACCGATTAAATTGGGAGCAATTCAACAATTCATTGGCGATGTAGAATGGGGTGAATTAGATTACCTGATTATCGATTTCCCACCAGGGACATCCGATGAACCACTCACTGTCGCTCAGAATTTACCAGACATTGATGGAATGGTAATCGTTACCACACCACAAGATGTAGCATTGCTGGACTCGAGGAAATCAATTACTTTCGCTAATTCATTGAAGGTCGACGTCATTGGAGTCATCGAAAACATGAGTGGATATACTGTTCGTGGTAAAGCACCGGCTGGAACTGAATTGGAACTTGCTGCGCCTGGTGGAAAAACAATCAGAGTTACCACTGATGAAAACGGCGACTGGGCAGGCACTTTGGATATCTTCAAGGCAGGCGGCGGAGAAAAGACAGCCGAAGAGTTCAAAGTTCCATTCTTAGGAAAATTACCATTTGACCCTGGATTTGTCAGAGGCGGAGATGACGGAGTTCACCGTATCGTTTCTGAGCCGGAAGGACCGTCTGCAATCGCATTCAATAGCGTAGTTGCTGAAATTCAAAGCAAGGTCGAATCCGGATCCACAGATAGTGGATTGGAAATTATTTGAGGGATAACCAATGGATATTCCTGAACTAAAGCGATTGGAGCGAAGAGAATTTGACATGCACCTTACTTGGTCTGATGAGACTGAGCACGAGGTCACATACGATGATCTAAGACATGCTTGCCCATGTGCTAAGTGCGCTCCTCAACGTAATGATGACCAATCATCAATGATACTGCGCAGGAATATCGAGAAATTACCACGCGAGAAACCTACCGTTAGGCCAGTAGGCAACTACGCTCTTTCCTTTGAATGGACAAGTGGCTGCTCATCAGGAATCCATCGGTTTGAACGTATATGGAGACTAGGCGCAAAGCTGGATCCTGATAATGGAAAAGACTACGTCCATGGGGCATGGTGAAAGTACAGCAAGAGTGTGTGTGAAGTGGAAATACACTTGTATGCCATTCTGACACGAGTTTAACTGGAGGTCTTTCATGGACGGTGTTTATCTTACCTGGCTGATTTCTGCATTAGCCGTTGGTGTTTTGCTAATGCCTATTGTAAAACCGCCTTGGGCTAAGGTGACATTACATGGCTTCATCGACTTCCTGCGCCGCTATTGGTTACACTTTGGAATTGTTCTTACTATTTACAATGCCAAAGATTTCCTTGATGAAGTAGATCGTATTTTGATGGCAAATACAGATGGAATGCTGAATATGACTCCTTGGATATATGCTATTGAAGGAGACATGGCATTATGGGTTCAGGAAACATTCAGAGCAGATTGGTTGACTGAAATCATGACTCACTTCTACGTGGTAGGTTTCATGGTAATCTGTTATGTATCAATTTTCTACTTTGCATATTTTGATGACAGGTACATTGCAGATAGAATCACTTTGACAATCTTCTGGGTTTACGTCCTCGCTATACCATTCTATCTGTTCTTCAATGTCCATGTTACGGGTAATTACATTCCTGGAATGGAAACTCTTGCTTACAATCACACACCTGAAATAAATGACTGGTTCCATCGTATCGATCCACTAACAAATGGGATGCCAAGTTTGCACATAGGGTTCCCATTCGCAGTCTGGCTATGTTTACTTCGATTCGATACTGATCAAAGGTGGATAATTTATCGCCGAATCGTATTCGCTTACGTCTTAATGACAGCATTTTGTATTCTTTATCTTGGAATCCATTGGTTCGTGGATATCATCGGAGGAATGATCGTTGCTGCAGTCGCTGTTAGTTTTGCCAACAAGATGGCAGATCCAATGTGGAGAATATTTGATGAGAGAACTATCAATGCAAGACTCGCAACAGTTCTAACGAACCCAAAAAGGGCTTACAACGTAGTTATGTCCAATGCTAAGGAGCATTTTTCTCGATATAGTAAACCAACTAGTAAAGAAACGGGTGTAATGCTAACTGTGGTGATTATTCTTGTTGCAGGAGTAATTACCTGGGATTTAACTCACCAATCCATACCTGCAGGAGGTGTTGATGCACCGGTGGGTGTAGCTGCTGCTGATGGATGGTTAGTAACACTCGATGAAAAATTGGATGGTGCGCTAGTTGTCGTTCACGATCTATCGGATTTAGATTCTGAAATAGTAGTGGTTCAACCTATTCTTGATGAAAATTCAACTTATGATATTCAAGGGGATTTATTGATAATGGCCAATCAAACTAATTTGATTTTGGTAAATATGAACGACCCTTACAAAATACAAACCACCATTGAAGTTTCATCTCCAAGTGCTGTTGAGTTTGTTTCAGATGACCGATTGATGGTTCTAGAAGATGGCCAAATCTCCTATTGGTCTTACCAAGGAGATGAGATGGATGGACCGACTGCGGAAGATGGAGATTCGATTTTGTTGTTTGAATCAAGTGGCGATCAAATCGCAATGGTGTTTGCAAGTGATGCCGACACAGTACATCTTGGGATAATTGATGGTGAAGGATTGATTTCAATACCTCTAAATGCTACAGCAGGTGCTGATGAAGATCAAATCTTAATCGATTCTGGATTCAATGTTGATATTCCAAATGCCACTATCACTAATGTGGCATTATTCGAGGATAAATTAGCTGCAACTGTTGATATCAATGCAACTTCTAGATTGGTTCTACTGGATACAGTAACTGGTGATAGTGAGATAATTTCTGACCCAAAATATGCGGCCTACGACCCACACATGGGCTATGGTGTTCTGATGTTCTCAGCCTATGCAAACATCGATCCAAACAATGCTTCTGAGAAATACTCTGACAGAGAGATTTACATTTACGATATCGATTCAGAGATTCTCAAACCACTAACTGCTGATGAGTTAGACCAATGGGGGCCGATGGTTTTGAAAGATCATTATGTGTATCAGCAAGTCGACGAAGATGGAGTCATAAGCGTCGAAGTCCAACAAAAAGAACCCACTCTTCAACCATATGCATCTAATATTTTGAAAATAGGTGTTGTTTTAGCAATAGTGCTAATATTTGTCAACATTATGCAAAGGCAACGAGAAGCCAATAAAATCATCCACCATGATAACGAACACGTTTCATGATTTGTTCTAGGCGCTTCAATACATCTTTCGCATTAGGAGGTTGTCCACCAGGGGCCTCGGGAGTTTCACCTAACTCTTCATCTAATTCGAGATATCCGGTTAATACATCATCCATTGCATTCTCAATATCAGGATGACTTGCTCTAAGTATTTCGTGAAGTACATGGAGATCAATACCTAGGCCCTCCAATTCATATTCTCTGGTAGCGAGACCTAAATCGATTAGAACCGCTTCTCCTTTATCGGTAATAAGAATATTATTTGTCGATAAATCACCATGGTTTACTGCATTACGATGAAATAATCTGATTGCTTTACCAACTCGATTTAGCAGATTCTTGTCATATGAACCGGATCGTAATACTTCTATCAAAGGTCTTCCATCAATCCTTTCCATAATGATTGACGCTTCATCTAAGTCAACATCCCATATTGCAGGTACGGGTGCTCCTTTTTCAGCTAACCAAATGGTTAGTTTAACTTCATTTGTCATCCGTTTGGAGGTCAGAGCCTGATCTAAATCTGGATGGCGCCAACCTCGCTGTCTTCGCTTTTTGAGAATAGCTGGCCTGCCGAACCAAGAGCCGGAAATCACCTCGGCTTCAGCGCCGAGATGGAGTCTTTCGCCACCCACCCATGCTTCCATTGTATTAACGGGAGCAGTGCATGGTTGAAAAAGGGGTACCTGTACCGAGTGTTGAGGCACACCCATGACCATGTCATTGCCCATGTGCGCCATCGACTTCACAAATGATGAGATGGGACCAGAGGAAGCGGCAATCGCAGACAGGATTGCTGAATTGAAAGAACAAATGGGCGAAGACCTACTTATTCTTGGCCACCATTATCAGAGAGACCAGATTGTGATGCATGCAGACCTGTTGGGCGACTCTTTTCTATTATCGGAATTAGCAGCTAAATCAAAAGCAAAGAACATCATATTCTGTGGCGTTCACTTCATGGCAGAGTCAGCAGATATTCTCACTTCAGACGAACAGAATGTCATCTTGCCTAACATGCGAGCAGGATGTTCGATGGCAGACATGGCCGCATTAAACGAAGTTGAAATTGCTTGGGAAGATATTCTTGAGCGTTCAGGGCTAAGTGACCCTGCTACTGCAAAAGAAGGTGATTCTTGCCTTATTCCAGTTACTTACATGAATAGTGCTGCCGAATTGAAGGATTTCTGTGGCCGCCATGGCGGAATTGTTTGTACTTCATCTAATGCTGCCGGAATACTACAATGGGCATATGATCGTGCGGGCCCTAATGGCGCAGTACTCTTCTTCCCAGACCAACACTTAGGGCGAAATACTGGCGTATCAATGGGTATTCCTCTAGAACAGATGGCTGTTTGGACTCCTGGTCAAGAGAATATTTTACCTGAAGATTTGAAGATAGTACTGTGGCACGGTTTCTGTTCAGTTCACAAGAGATTCACAGTTGCTCAAATCGAATCATTCCGCGAATCTAACCCGGATGGCTTAGTAGTAGTTCACCCAGAATGCCCGATGGAAGTGGTGCAAGCTGCAGATGCAAATGGAAGTACAGAATTTATCCGCAGGTATGTCGCTGAGCAAAAGCCAGGAACAAAAATAGCAGTAGGTACTGAAATTAATATGGTTGCAAGACTCGATGCAACCCATGAAGACTTGGACATTCAATGCCTTGAGCCAACAGTTTGCCCTTGCTCAACAATGTACATGATTCACCCTGCTTATTTGATGGATGTATTGGAACGTTTGGCAGATGGCGAAGTTCCAAATCAAGTAAAGGTAGAGAAGTCGGTTCAGAAAGGTGCTAAGCTAGCACTTGAAAGAATGCTGTCAATCAAGCAGTAGTTTCTATTGCCTTCCAGCCAGCATAGGCTAGAAGTGGACATAGAATCATCGTGATTAATACATAACCCACAGCCTTAGTTCGATCATCTCCCCACATCTCAAAAGTCTCCAATGAGAATGCAGACATAGTAGTAAATGCACCTAGAATCCCTGTTCCCAGTAACAAAGTCATTTCTTTGGATATCATTTCGTTAGCCAGTGCTGCCATACATATTCCTAGTAGAAGCGAGCCTGCAGCATTTACAATCAAAGTTGCTTGAGGAGTACCAATCCATTCTGAGACAGCAAAACGTAGTGTTGCACCGATTGCACCGCCGATTGCGACTGCTAAATATGAATTCACAAAACCCTCTCATTTGCCCAACTCTATCAATCATCCTCAAATGCCATATGCTACACGACCTATTCATGACCTTATGGTTCATGACCACAAACGAAGGTAAAGTCGCTGAAGCAAGAGAGCATTTTTCTCACTTCGGAATACCTGTTAGGCAGTTTGAATTTGAAGCATCAGAGCCACAAGCAGATGACCTAGAAACCGTCGCTCTTTCTAAGTTAGAGCAGGCTATACCTCATCTTCCTGAACCGGACGACATGCTTCTTGTAGAGGATGCAGGTTTATTCATTGATTCATTGAATGGTTTCCCTGGTGTATATTCATCGTATGTTCTTGGTACATTAGGCGTTCATGGTGTTCTTACTTTGATGGAACATTTACAGAGTGAAGATCCAATCCAAGATGGGAATCTAAGAAGCGCGGAGTTTAGAGCTGTTGCAGCATTATACCATAATGGTCAGACTACCGTAGCAGAAGGAGTATGCCCGGGAAGAATATCTCACAAACCAGTCGAAGGTGAAGGGTTTGGCTTCGACCCAATTTTTATTCCGGCTGATTTGGATGCTAATGGAGAGGCTTTACCAGTTGGGGAAATGGGTGATAGAAGCACTCACGGCACTCCATTTGGAGGTATTTCTATGGAAGAAAAACAACATTATTCTCATCGCCGTAGAGCACTATCTAGCCTATTATCACACCTCGACATCCGAGGGTGAGATTCTTGTGTGTGAGCGTTTTGGAGTGAAGTGAGCAGCATGAATATATCCAGACTTGTCGTGTTACTCTTACTTGTGGGAGACATCATTGTCTTCTTCACTATGCAGAGTGATTTTGATGAAAATGGACGCTGGGCAATAGTAGGCAGCATCATTCTTTTGGCAATCATATGGGTTTACCTTGGCGATACTCCTCAAAGAGAGAAACCTGTAAGAAAAGCCCGCCCAGTGGCCGCTGAATCTACCTCCTCCACAAAAAATTCTGTAGACATACCAGAAATAATTGTGTCAGATGAACTGGATGGAGCCTCATTAAGGGAAAGGAAGATGGCTAAAGTTGCCGCTAGCAAACATGTCGAAGATGAAGACATGGTACAAGTAGACCCAGATGATGATCTTGAAGAGATTGCAGTTACTATCGAAGAAGTTCACGTAGCTGATGAGTATGTTGTAGAGGTCTCCCCGCAGTCTATTGAGGATGCGAACATTGCGGCTCATATCCAAAATAAGAAAGAACAGCATGACCGAATACGCGTTCGAATCGAAGAGCGTAGAAGGGGACAGATGGCTGAAATTAGAGCATCTACTGCGAAGATGTGGGAAGACCATAGTGCTGGAGAAGATTTAGTTGGATTAATCCAAAGTGAAGGGCATGGCCACGAAATCTTGGTGGAGCCCGCTACTGCTGAGGCCGGACACGTTTACGGGGCCACACTCGTTAGAATCAATGAATCAACAATTATCAAACTAAGAATCCCATTAGATTCAGGTTATGTGGCCGTAGAAACACCGAAAGACGATACAGAATCCACAACTCTGCCCCCGGGAGTGCCATCTCCTTCAGAATTGGGTCTGCCTGAACTTCCACCACCGCCTGGAGCATCAGGCGCATTAGCTGCATTGAAAGATGAAATGGCTCAAGATTGAGTTATTAGATGCCGATAATTGTAGGGCTTTAGTTACTTATGAACCCATTTTGGTTCACTTCGGTTAAGGAACGCCTGGACACCAATTTCTTTGTCTTCAGTATCGAATAGGTTTGCGAATGCAAGCGCTTCAATTTTAACACCTTCAGTCAAACCGTTATCTAAGGCAGCACGAATTGTTTTCTTGGCCACTCTAAGGGTGTGCATTGATTTCCCAGCGATTGTTTGTGCTAGAGTCATGGTCGTCTCTAGTAATTCTTCAGGAGTGCACAATTGGTTAGCGATTCCAAGTCTATGAGCTTCTTCAGCATCAACATTATTTCCAGACATCATCATTTCCATTGCTTTTCCATACCCAACCAAATTAACCAGTCGCTGGGTACCTCCATATCCTGGAATTAATCCCAATTTTATTTCTGGTGTACCGAATATAGCCCTTGTACTTGCAATTCTAATATCGCAAGAGCATGCAACTTCACAGCCTCCTCCCAATGCAAAACCATCGACCATTGCGATTGTTGGTTTTGACAGGTTCCAAATGGCTTCGATTGCGTTATCCGTGAATAATTCAAGAATCTCCTCGGAACCTTTCCCAACGAATTCTGTAATGTCAGCACCCGCGACGAATGCATTTGGTTTAGCACGCTTACCTTCTGGTGCAGGATTTGGTCCAGCACCGGTGATCACAACGCATCTAACAGAATCATTATTTTCAGCCCATGCACACATTTCTTTCAGTGCAGAAACAACATCTTGGTTTAGGGCATTCAATTTATCTGGTCGATTAATAGTGACTTTAGCAATCACTCCATCTCCGCTCTGACAAGGAATTTCATCGACGATTACAACTTCGCTCATACCACCTCCGAGAAAGTCATAGCAAATCAACCCTTAAGCACACATTGAAGTTAGTGATGCCTACCCTTTGTATATGTCCGGCAACGAAGAGTCCTTGGTTGTAGCAAAGGATTTGGGTAAGAGATACGGTGATTTCGTTGCTTTACATCCACTCAATGTCAAGGTTAGTTCCGGAGAGTTTTTCGGAGTTTTCGGGCCAAATGGTGCCGGAAAATCCACTTTCATAAAATTGCTAACAGGACAACTGCGCCCCAGTATAGGCGCTGTTGAGGTTTTGGGGATAGATGCGGCAAAAGATCCTCAAAAACTCAAAGCAAACATCGGAATAGTTCCAGAATCCGAATCTCCACCTTCTTATCTAACCCCTAGTGAGTTTTTGCAATTCGTTGGCAAATTGCGTGGAGTGGAGGATTTGGAAAATAAAGTCGAACATTGGATGGACTGGTTCGGATTACAAGAAAAGCGCGACACTATGTGCAAAGATTTGTCCAAAGGGCAACGGCAAAAAGTCATGCTAGCGTCAGCATTCATTCATGAACCAAGGTTACTATTTTTAGATGAACCGTTTGCCAATTTGGACCCTATCTATCAAAGGAAATGCCGTCAATGGTTGCTCGATATGGTCGCAGGAGGCGGAACAATTTTCCTGTGCTCTCACGTTTTAGAAATGGCAGAAAGAATGTGCAATCGTATGGCTATTATCAACAATGGTAAGGTATTAGCTGCAGGGACCGTAAAAGGCCTCAAAGAATCAGAAAGTGAAACTCTAGAGGATGTTTTCATACGATTAGTGGGGCATTCAATTGAAGAAGCAGAGAGACTAAGCGATGAAGGTGTAAATGAGGAGGAATAAGTTTGTCTGCATCGATTACCAGTAGAGATTGGTCTGAAGTGACAGACCGATCCCTCCCCGAATCACTTGGTTCAAGTGGAGGCGGTATTCATTTGCATAACCCTCTTGTAGGCTGGAAAGCATTTTCTGCAACTTTCAAAGTGATGTTCGTTGAAGAATTTAGAGAGAATCTTGATTTTGCAAAGAAAAGAAGGATTCTTCTGTTTCCTTTACTCGTAGCATTAGTAACAATGGTTGCTACAATAGGACTTCAATTCTTAGTAGGAGAAGGTGCGGCTCAAGGAGCGGATTCATTGTCTGATTCGAAGTCTTTTTCTTGGGGCGAAATGCGCATTGCTCTTCATCTGCCATTGTTATTGTTTAGTTTGGGAATGGGCTCCTTTGCCTTTTTAGGTCGTGAGAAAGTTCTTGCAAGGACAGGTACCAAGAATTACCTCCTGGCATCTCCAGCACTACAACCTTTGACTAACCCTACTGCGCATTTCGCATACTACATGAAGGATTTATCTTACTACGTAATGTTAATTCTAACACCAGTAATTACGGGTATGGGCGTTGGTATTTTACTGGAGAGTTTCACCAATGTGAGTACCCCTCTGGAGTTCAGCAGTTTGCCTCGAACATGGATTGCTATGGTTGTGACTTTGGCTCAAGGGCTAGCATTTTCATTCATCGCCTCATCTCTATGGCTGCTTGGTGGTTGGGTAAGTCGCGTTACTCCATTGGCGGTAATCGGGCTTGGTACTACAATTGGGCTTGGCCTGATGCCGAGAGAATATTTCCTGTGGGGCCTTGCTACACAGCAACCAGGTGGTATTCTTTTGGCAGTTCCAGCCTTAGCAGTTTCAGTTCTACTAGCTTGGTTCGCTTCGCAATTAATTGTGGATGATTTCGAAGTAAAAGTCGTTTCAAAGAAAGAAATATTCCTCCCTTCGTGGAATCGATTAGGCTTCTTAGGAAACGGTACACTAAGGCTACTGGTGGCAAAGGAGGCAGTAGATTTGGTGCGTTCAGGTTCACTGAAGAAAATGATAGTATCTTACTCTGTACCTCTTGTCGTACTCTTACTAATGGCCTGGTTAGTTGACTTTGCAGAAGCCCCCATTCCGATAAATCTGTTATCTTACGCTCCATTTTTGGGGTTCTTTGGTTTCAACTTTTATTCATGGCTAACCGCCCTAGATTCTCCTGAACATATGAATGGTTTACCACTTAGTGTTCCTCAATTGATCCGAGCAAAGGTAACGGTATATTTCTTGGCAACAACTTGGATTTCGGTGATTTTCCTGTGTTTGATGGCCTGGAAACTAGACGAATGGGCCGTTCTTCCAGTCGGCTTAATCGTAATGATTGCAAATAGCATATACATCGTCTGTTTAACAGCCTTCTTGATGGGACTGGCTCCTAATAAAGCGATATTTGATGCAAAAATAATGACTTGGTTTTGGATAGGAACTGTGATTCCTTTACTTTCTCTATTTTTGCTTTCATTCACTCAAGGCGATGTGTCGTTTTACGAGAATTGGGCTGACCAAGTTGGTGATAGAGGACTGCAAGCCGAAGCTGTCGATTTCGACAATGCACAAATGGCTGCAGGATTCAAAGGGATTCTTTGGGTAAGTGCGGGGTTGGTGGGCGCTTCAATTATCTTGATGAAACTACTTGACCGCAAATGGGGAAGGGCAGAGTTCAACAATTGAAACCCTTCCGTTGCTAATATGGGACTCGTAATTGCAGTCAGTGGTTTGCCTGCTGCAGGCAAAGGAGAGTTCGCTGCAATATTGGAATCAAGAGGGATTCCAGTTCGCTCAATGGGTGATATGGTGAGGGCTGAAGTCCGAGCACGAGGGATTGCAGAAGCACCTGATGTATTTGGAGAAATAGCTACTCAATTACGAGCCGAGCATGGCGATGATGTGCTGGCACATAGGTTGACAGAAGCGGTAAACGAGCTGCTGAATGAGAACCCAATCGTTCTAATCGAAGGTTTGAGAGGAACTGCTGAGAAAGATGTTTTCATTGAAAGTTGGGGAGATGATTTCCTAGTTGTGGCAGTTACCGCATCCAAGGGCCTCCGCTTCCAAAGGGTTCAATCCAGGGCACGTTCCGAAGACGGGGATTTATCTGATCTAGAGAAAAGGGATGCTAGAGAGGCAGGATGGGGACTTGATGTAATCATTTCAGAAGCCGATATGACATTTTCAAATGAATCCAATCTTCAAGATTTAGAATCTAGTGTTACGGCTTGGCTCAATACTCTGTGAGAGGGCCCGTAGGGCCCCTCACAATGGCGAAAGGTCATAACCGAGTGTAACCGTGTCATGAGTGTCAGGGGGTTCTACATATGGCAAAAAAAAGTGGAGGTGGCCAAAAGAGGAAGCGCAACCAACAACGAGCAATGTATGATGAACTTGACAAGTATCCGGTAATGCCACCGCATGCTTTCGCTCGAATTGTTCGTGATAAGAGGACACTGAACATCATTTACCAAATCATTGAACCTCCACTGAACAAAAAAGAACAAGAATGGAGAGATGAGTTGTTGGACATCTTTATTCGGTCACTAACTGCAGATATCGAAGAAATAGATGCAGACCCAACTGCTTATCTGCGTACTGCAATGGACAAAGTCATCAAAGCATACGGACTCAAGATAAACAAAAAATCGAAATCAAAGCTATTCTATTATCTCAGAAGAGATCTGGTCGGGTACGGTAAAATGGATGTTTTGATGAATGATTCCAACGTAGAAGACGTATCTCTCGACGGTACAAATGTACCAATTTTCGCTTATCACCGAAAGTTCGAATCTGTGGAAACAACCTGTGTTTGGGAAACTGACCATGAATTGGAATCATATGTTATCAAGTTGGCACAGCGATGTGGTAAGCACATTTCAGTTGCTGACCCGCTATTGGATGCTACCCTGATGGATGGTTCGAGAATTGTCATGAAGTTGGGTCGTGAGGTTTCTACTCGTGGTTCAGCATTTTGTATTCGAAGATTCAAGGACGACCCGTTTTCCCCTTGCGACATCATCGCTTTCCGAACCTTATCATCATTGATGGGTGCATATCTTTGGGTAGCTTTCCAAAATGAAGTTCCAATGCTATTCGTAGGCGGTACTGCATCTGGAAAGACAACTACATTGAATGCAATGTGCATCTTTATTCCATGGCAGATGAAGATTGTAAGTATTGAATCAACTCGTGAAGTAAACATCCCTCAACCAAACTGGGTTCCTGGTCTGACAAGACAAGGTTTCGGAGGAGAATCCAATGAAGGGGAAATAGGAGAATTCGAGTTGCTAAAAGCAGCTCTTCGTGAGCGACCTGAATATATCATCGTGGGTGAAATTCGTGGTGCTGAAGCATATGTTCTAT
The DNA here is from genome assembly GCA_045568475.1 of Candidatus Poseidoniaceae archaeon. Lineage (GTDB taxonomy): Archaea > Thermoplasmatota > Poseidoniia > Poseidoniales > Poseidoniaceae > MGIIa-K1. Next base: position 15,037 of record JBJLAY010000035.1, read on the forward strand.
TCCAGGCGATGGCTACTGGCCACTGTGCATACTCCACTGTGCACGCGGATTCAGTCGCTTCACTCGTTCACCGTCTTGAGAACAAACCAATTGACATACCTCGTGTTCTACTACCTGCTCTGGAAGCATGTGTAATTCAGATTCAGACCCGTATTAACGGTAGACGTGTCCGGAGAAGTAAACAAATCGTCGAGATTGTTGGTATTGATCCAAACTCGTTGGAAATAATTACCAACGAGGTTTTCCGATGGAATGTAGCAAATGATGATTTCATATTCTCAGGTAAGTCATACGTATTAGAGAAGATTATGGTTAAGATCAACTATAGCCAAGATGAAATGCGTAGGGAATTGAGAACAAGAAAGAGAATCCTCGAGTGGATGGTTCTCAATGATATACGAAAGGCTGACCAAGTTAGCCAGATAATCACTGAATATTACGTGCGTCCGCACGAGATTCTAGCACGTGTTGACGGTCTGCGTTGATACAAACACAAGTAATAGAGGTGTGATGAATGGAATTAACTGCTTGGCAAAAAATCTGCCACAGAATTCTAGGTCGTGCTTTCAAGAAACGCGCCCGAAATGACAAAACTCTCTCCGAGGATCTTGTCAAAGGGAACATGCCCATAATGCCTGAAGTGTATCTGGCGCAAGTTTTCGTAACCACAGTCGCTGTTGCAATTATCTGCGGTATGCTTCTCGGTGCAATATTCATGCCAGATATCGGTCTAATTGATTGGTATGAATCTAGGCCTGATGTTTCATTTGCTCAGGCGTGTTATGAGTGGGAATATTGGAATGGAGATTTAGTTGATGAAACGCTTGAGAGTAGAGGGTGCCCATATTACCAATACATGGAGTTCCCAGTGTTTGCAAAGGTGGGACTTCCAATCGTTCTAGGATTCTTAGTTCCATTTGGTACATTCAAATATCTGAAGGGTTCTGCTGCTAGAGCAGCTAAACTTCGTGGAGTAGCACTTGAGAAATACCTACCTTATGCAGCATCTTACACCGCTGCTATGGCTGCTGCAAACGCAACACCTCACAAGATTTTCAAATCTTTAGCACTGAATGGAGATATTTACGGGGAGATTGCATACGATTCTGCAATGATTTATCGAGATGTTTCGTTATTAGGTTACGATCTTCTAACCGCGATGAAAATGGCTGTTGATAGAGCAGCATCGCCATGGATGACAGAATTCTTCCAAGGAATGGTCGGAACATTAACTGCTGGAGGTTCATTGAAATTGTATTTCTTAAATCGCGCTGAACACTACATGCGTGAGAACAGAACCAGATTGCACGAGTTCCTTGAATCATTGGCAATGCTAGCGGAATCGTATGTTGTCGTTGCAGTTGCTATGCCTCTGTTCCTAATCGTTATGCTTGTAATTATGTTCTGGGTTAGCGGTGCAGGTGCTCAAATGGAGGAGAGTACATTGTACCTAGTTGTCCTTTTGGTACTACCAATGATTCATGCAATGTTTGCTTTCATTGTATGGTCGTCTAGTGAAGAACAAAAAATGTAATCGGAGGTGAGATATTGGCACGCAAGAAAGAAAAAATCATTGTAAAGCTGGACTTACCTAAAGACGATTCTACACTAACAAAGTTGTATGCTATACTCGCAGTTAGCATCTTCATGGGCCTGGCCTGCTTCGCATTCTGGCTGACAAATTCTCATTTTACAACATCGCCCAACGGGCAACCCCTGTTTGTTAACACCGTTTGTAAATATGATATGAATTACATTCCTACCTACACTGATAACGAATCTTGTTCGATCCTTAAAGACGAACCTGACACCTTAGTGATGAGCCCCGAGGATCCATGGGTAGAATTCCTTTCTCTAGGCCAAATGTTCGATGTCCCTGGCATGGATGAGAATATTACCACTGCTGGTCCGCCCCAACCACTAACAGGGACGTGTTCTGTTAGTACAGCAGTACCTTCTGACTATTCATTTATCATTTACGACCCATATGGAAATGAAATAACTAGGTACTCAGGTAATACCAAGTCAAAAGATGACAAATGTGAGTTATTTATTCCAGATATGGAAAGAGGTAACATGTATCAGTTGGTTATCTTGTCTGAAGAGGAAGTTCAAGAAGCATCATATCGTTTAGAAATGGATTACTATGATGGAGTCCCTGAGAACATGAACAACAAATCTCAGTGGATTGGTCCAGAGGTAAACCTTGGCGGCATGTCCCTTAGGCCAACTATCTTCCTCAATTTCTTTGGTCTAGGGTTCTTCATAACATTCTGGCCTGCTTCATTCTATTGGGATAGGGTAAAAGAAAAGACCAACAGAATGGAAGAGAAGTTCCCTGATTTCTTGAGAGATCTTGCAGAATACTGGAAGGGAGGTCTGTCCATGACAGTTGCAGTTCAGACGCTGGCGACGAGTGAATACGGGGCCCTGAATCATGAAGTTAAGAAGATGAGTGACCAACTTTCTTGGGGTGTAGCATTCGGTGACGTTATCGAAATGTTTGCTGTAAGAGTAGGAACCCCACTGGTAATGCGTGCGATTTCGTTAATTTCTGAAGCAAACCGTGCCGGAGGTAAAATCTCTGATATCTTGGTGACAGCCGCAAACGACAGCCGAGAAATTAAGTTCCTTGAGGGTGAACGAAAGCGTTCAATTTCATCATATATTTCGGTTATTTGGACTTCGTACGGTGTTTTCCTAGGTGTTATTGTCGTACTTGCTAAGGTTTTCATTCCAGCTATTGCTGGTTCAAACTCTGAACCTAGTGATGATGGAGACGCAGGAGGAGGCCAACAGTTGGGTAACATGGTTATCCGTAACATTGAACCACTGTTCTTCCTAACGATTTTCTATTATGGAGTAACTATGCAAGCCTTAGGTAACGGTTCAATGGCCGGATTGATGGCTACTGGTCGATTTACCAGCGGAATGAAGCATTCAGGGTTGATGATTCTGATGGCAATGCTTTGTTTCAACATCATTGTATTCTCTCCTGATTTGATTGGTATCACTACACTGCCTGCTCTAAAACCAGCAGCAGGTACGTTCACGCCATGAGGTGGATTAATTGCAGAATGATGAGAACGCCCAAATTCACATCCTTGAGATGTTGACTTTGTTTTGGCTATTTTTCATGACAGCCGCATTTCTAATCACAGTTCATGTTCCAGACGAAGTGAGTATTTCCATCGATGCTGAAATGCAATTTGCTGGAGAAGATGCGATAAACCTAGGTTTAGGAACAAATGCTACAGGTGTGGATTACGAATCAAGGCTAGCAGAACTTCTTTCAAGCGGTGAAAAGGACCAGGCATGTGAGTTGGTTCAGAGTTATATCGCAACAGGCATTGAAGCGAATTGTTGGCTAGCAAAAGACTCAGGGACATCTCAGCCTCATGGTGAAGTAGCAACGCCAGGGTCTAGTACGGTAAACGCACACGGGTTAATCGCCGTAGATGATCACATCTGGACAATAAGTCTTGATTTATGGGAGCGTGGCTCATGATGCGCTCTATTGGCAAGGACGACAAAGGTCAGATGTTATTGGCCACAGGTGTTGTGCTCATGATGTCACTATTATCGATGGCAATTTTCGGTGTCAAGATGGCAGGTATATCAATGCCATATGATTCTGCAGGGGATGACACAATCAAGGCATCAGCTGAAATTGCTGAAAGTTTACCTACACTCACAGAAAATCGTGCACAAATTTGGTATGACTCAGGCTTATCTGAATTTGAGAGTGTTGAGAAATCAATAAATTCGCTGCATGATGACATTCTACATCATGGAGAGATTAGAGGTGTTGAATTGAAACTTCTCAACATCACGGTAACCGAAGCAGAAGGCGTTATTTCAGTAAGTACCGAATTAGGGGCGGCAGATAGGAACTCTATGCTGACCAGAATAATTTCTTTTGACATAGATTTAGATGATTAGCGTTTTTTACGCCATTCATTCCAAGCCAAATCTAACCAATGATTGAATCGTTCGAGAGTATCTTTTACTCGAGTGGGGTCCAATAAATTCCAATCAGAGATTCGTGCCTTTTCCTTCAATGATTCTTGTATTGAACGTATTCTTGGTAGAGATGAAATATATCTCTCAGCATTTCTAAATGAATGACTTTCTCTTTGTTTCAAGAAACTGATATGTTGTGATTCATCTTCAACGTGCATTACAATTCCAATTGCGATTCCTCCAGCATCTTTCCATGAACGCAATATTCGACTACTAGGCTCAAGATGGACTCCCTCTAAAATGAGGTCAATACCTTCTCTCTGAGCTCTTTCAATGGTGGCTTTAATTCCAGATTCTACCGCTTTACAAGTATCTTGCCAATCTAGGACGGCATCTCCCGAATCCCCTTTCGAGAATGATGATCTGTGAAGTGCCGGGTTTTGAGAAATGTCTACAACGCGCATAATTTCTCTTATTGCATCGGTAGATAGTAGTCTAGCAAACGAATGTTCGTTAGCCACTTTTACAGCAGTTGTTGACTTTCCAACTCCTGTTGCCCCGGCAATTAATACCAAAATAGGTGGACGGCCTGTGACTAATGTTGTCGTCGCCTCAGCGATACCTATGCGCTTCGCCATCAGATACTGCTGTGCCTGCTGGCTAATCAAGACAACGCCCAATGGGAGAGGCTTTGAGGCGGTTCCTCCTCGCCTGTGCTATGACGAGCGAACAGATGATGATTGCAGGTGAATGGTGCGATGCTGAAGACGGAGCAACTGCAGATGTGTTGAATCCTGCTACAGGTGAGGTAATTGCTACTACGCCTAAAGCAACAATTGGAGATGTTGAGCGCTGTGTAGCAGCATCAAGAACTGCATTGGAATCCAAAGATTGGGCTGCTATGGACCCAGCCCAGCGTGGTAGGATCCTGCAAAAGATGGCTGCAGCAACATATGCTAACGCCAAGAGTTTAGCAGCAATTGAATCGTCTAACAATGGCAAAACATTCCGTGAGGCTCTAAGTGAAATTCGATATGGTGCTTGGACAATGGAATACTTCGCTGGACTTTCTGATAAAATAGAAGGTAGTACCATTCCAGTCCCTGGAAACCGACTAAATTACACATTGAGGCAACCACTAGGAGTCACTGCACATATTGTTCCCTGGAATTTCCCATTGCAACTTGCTATCCGTTCTATCGCACCAGCCTTAGCGGCAGGGTGCACTGTAATTGCAAAGCCAGCATCTTGGACTCCTCTATCATTATTAGCATGGGCTAAGGCAATGGAAGAGGCAGAAGTCGGTCTTCCAACTGGTGTACTACAAGTGATAACAGGCTCTGGTGGACTTATCGGTGATGCTCTTGCTGGACATTCTGGTGTTGACGGAGTTGTACTAACCGGTGGAGTTCCAACGGGCCAAGCCGTAATGGCAAAAGCTAGTGAAAACCTGACCCCCGTAACTCTAGAATTAGGCGGCAAAGGAGCAAACGTAGTATTCCCTGATGCGAACTTACGCCACTGTGCTAAGGCGATTTGTTTTGGTATTTTCATGAATGCTGGACAAATGTGTTGGGCTGGCTCACGATTAATTGTTCACGAAGATGTTCACGATGAATTGGTGGATGCTGTCGTAGCAGAGATTTCCAAGTGGCCTGTAGGTCCTGGTATGGAAGAAGGCGTAAGGATGGGAAGTATGGTTCATACAACTCACAGAGACGATGTTCTCAATATGCTTGCTAAGGGATTAGAGCAAGGAGGAGAAGTTGTATGTGGCGGAAATGCCTTAGATCGTGAAGGTGCATTCATGGAAGCAACAGTAGTAACCGGTGTTTCCAGCGACAATCTACTATTCCAAGAAGAATTATTCGGGCCAGTCTTGGCAGTAACTAAGTTCAGTGAGGATTCTGAAGCCCTTGCGCTTGCCAACGACACTCCGTTCGGGTTATTGAATGGTATTTGGACTAATAATCTGTCACGAGCCCACCGTTTTGCAAGAGATGTTGAATCTGGAATGGTTAGCATTAACGAATATCCAATCACATTCCCTCAAACTGCTTTCACAGGATGGAAACAATCGGGTATTGGAATAGAGCAATCTAAGGATGCTCTCAATTTCTATACCAAGGTAAAGAACGTCAATGTCAAACTTTGAGGTGGATAGATGAGTGTTTCATTCAGTGACATGGGCCATGGAGTTCGTTTGATTCGTTTTTCCGGTCAGTCCGCCACTCAGTCATTCTCAAGGGCATTCTTACCTGAGATCGCTAAAGCAATCAACGCTGGACTAAACGACTCAGATGTCAAGGCATTAGTTCTCACAGGTGAAGGGAAGTTTTTCTCTGCAGGAGCAGATATTTCAGCATTTCAAAAATCGATTGATGATGGAGACAGTGTAGAATTGATTCGAGAATTAACAGATATTCTTCACCCGTTACTAATCAAGATGAGAACTTCGAAAACCATCATTGTTGCAGCTCTAAATGGTGCTTCAGCAGGTGGTGGCCTTGGACTAGCACTTGCATGTGATGCACGGGTTGCTAGTTCGCAGGGCAGGATGGCAGCCTCATACTCAGGGATTGGTCTTTCTCCAGATGGAGGCACCACCTGGTTGTTGCCAAGACTTGTTGGTGAGCAAGTTGCAAGGAAATTTTTCTTTGAAAATCAAATATGGAGTGCAGACGAAGCGTGTGCTTTAGGTGCAAT
>JBJLAY010000036.1:0-5019 GCA_045568475.1 Candidatus Poseidoniaceae archaeon
GGTAATGGTTCATGGGAATCAAGCGTAGGACCTGGGACTTCAGTTCCTTTCAAAGTTCAAGGACAAGCCGGATCTACTCGTGTAACTCTCATGTCAGCACCTTCTGGCAAGGGATTGGTTATTGGAGAAACTGGAAAGCGTGTTCTTGAACTCGCAGGAATTTCCGATGTTCTATCTCGTACTAAAGGACAAACTCGTACTACAATCAATTATGCAGCTGCTACTTTCAACGCACTTGCAGAAATTAATCGTACACGAGTCAATGACTCTCAGCGTGCTGAGTTGTATATCCACAAAGGGAGGCTACTAGAATGACTTGGATTGTTGTACGTGCTCGCTCAAACGTCAAAGTTGAGCACTCGATTAGAGAAACTATGGACTATCTGAATCTAACTCGTGTTAACCATGCAGTTATCATTCCAGAAAACGCACAGTACAAAGGAATGCTTCAGAAGGCTAAGGATTACATTACTTGGGGTAATGCAGATGCTGGGCTTGTTGAAAAGATGATCACAGAGCGTGGTCGTTTGATGGGTGACAAACCAATCACTGACGAATACGTCAATGAAAACACAGATTTTGCATCCATTAAGGAGTTCGCAGCGGCTATCGTTGCAGGCGATGCTACCGTCAAGGACTTGCCTGAAATGAAGCGTGTATTCAGATTACATCCACCTGTCGGCCCTAAGGGCTGGGGCGGTCTAAAGCGTTCTTTCGTAGTTGGAGGAGCGCTAGGTGCTCGTGGAGACGAAATCTCAGCATTAGTTGAGAGAATGATTTGAGGTGAGAATGATGAGTAAAGCAAACAAGCATCGTGGACGCTGTAGAACACACGGAAGAGGCCACAAGGCTGGACGTGGAGCAGGTAAGCGTGGAGGCCGTGGTAATGCTGGTATGAACAAGCACCGCGTTATGACTCGTATCAAATACATGCCTGGACACTGGGGAATGCATGGCTTCAACCGTGACCCTAGCCTTAGAACCGTACACGTGACTTGCAACGTAAGTGATTTGGAAGGAATGGCAGATGGAAAGGATTCAGTAGATTTGACTGAAATGGGAATCGACAAGCTTCTCGGATCGGGAAGAATTAGCACTGCAATCACAGTTACCGTTGGAGAATGGTCCGCAAAGGCTGCAGAGAAAATATCTGCTGCAGGTGGAACAATTGAAGGCGCTGGCGATGATGATGAGGAGTGGGAGTGAGTACCTCACACGAGGTTTACTCCGTTATCTTCATGAATAGTACAACAACACAACAAAAAGGAGGAATGTGATATGGGCAAGCAATCAATCCCTTGGGCAGTAGGACTAACCGGAATACTGTACTTCGGTATGCTAGGTTACTGGCAGTATGAAGCATTCGAAACTGCACTTGGCTTTGGTGGAAACGCCTCTCAGAATGTTCAAGATGGAGCAATCTTTGGATTTGGACTAGGTGTAGCATATGTTGCGTATGTCATTCTCTGTTTTACCAAAGACCTTCCTGAGGGACTAAAAGAAGTTCCAATTATTGGACGCTACGGTAAGATGTTGGGATGGCTATCATTTTTAGCAGTAGCAGTTTGGTATTGCCGACCTAATGCTTGGTATGAGGGGACTCATCAAGATATGGTCGGATATCTCCTAGTTGGAGTTATTCTGCTTGGATTTGGAGCTGCAGCAGCACTTACTAGTTTCATGTACAGTGGCGAAAAGAGCAGTCGTTTGTACGCTCTACGCCGTTTCGTAGATACTTACCCTACAATCACTAAGCCTGAGCGCCACGTTAGATTCAATGAGAAGTTGTGGACAACAACTCTTGTTTTGATTATCTACTTCGCAATGACTAACGTCATGCTTTGGGGACTTTCCGGACAAGCTCTTGACTTGTTCAGTGGATTCCGTTCAATCATGGCAGGTGCATCTGGTACCATCATGCATTTGGGTATTGGACCGATTGTTACTGGTTCCATTATCATGCAATTATTCGCTGGTGCTAAGATTATTCGCTTAGACCTTCAAGACTCTGAAGACAAAGCAATGTATCAGGGTGTACAGAAATTGCTTGTTCTGTTGATGATTCCAATCGAATCTATTCCCCAGACATACGGTTTCCTTGACCCCACTCAGGCTCTAATTACCAACTATGGAATGGGCTGGGCCAACTTCGTTATCGTAGCCCAACTGTTCGCAGGATCTTATCTCGTATTCTTACTCGACGAACTTGTAAGCAAGTGGGGAATTGGTTCTGGTATCTCTCTGTTCATTGCAGCAGGTGTAGCTCAATCTACATTCGTAGGTACATTGTCTCCAATGGCGGCAACTTCTGGTGTAGGTTACAGCATACAAAACCCACCTTCCGGTACGCTTCCGATGATATTCTATATGTTTAGGGAGGCCACGAATGGCGAGATGATCGCAAACAATGGTTTCGAAACAATTCTGTTAACGCATGTGAACCCTGTTGCGGCTCTATTCTCATCCGTAGTGGTATTCCTTGTGGTTGCTTATGCAGAATCGAGTAAACTCGAATTACCATTGACTCATGGTAAGGTTCGTGGTCACCGTGGTAAGTATCCAATTCGTTTGGTATACGCATCTAACATTCCGGTAATTTTGATGGCTGCTCTACTTGCTAACATCAACATGTTCACACTTCTATTCTGGAACCATCCAACGTTGCAGAAGACACCAATTCTCGGTAAGAACGGCTGGGGTAGTATGTCGGAATATATTGGAACATATGAACCAGGTTCGTCTACAGCAAGTGGTGGATTTGCATGGTATTCATCTATGGTGAGTGGTGTAAACGATTGGCTGATTCCAATCCTCAATCAAGAAGGTGACATCTATGGCCATAATCTATGGCAAATCGGAGGCCACGTATTCTTCTATGTCACTTTGATGACAGTAGGTTCAATGGTATTCGCTAAGTTCTGGATCGATACTACGAATATGGGTTCAAAGGACGTAGCTAAACAGATTGAGCGTACAGGTATGCAGATTCCTGGATTCAGAAAGAATCCACTCGTACTAGAGCGTATTCTAGAGCGTTATATCCCGCCGGTGACTTACTTCTCTGGAGCATTCGTAGGATTACTTGCTGCAGGAGCGGATTTGCTTGGAACGGTGGGTAATGCCACGGGTACGGGTCTGTTACTTGCTGTTGGTATTATTTTACGTACATATGAGCAAATACAGAAGGAGCAGGCGATGGAAATGCATCCGATGCTCCGGCAGTTCTTCGGCGCAGAGTGATTAGCGAATTTGTACTGTAGTGTCCTAGATTCAACAGGACTGGATCAATTGGAAGAATACTCAATTTCGGCCAAAAAGGCTTTACTCCATGTCTCTGGGTTATGAGCATCGCAGACCTCTAAAATTAAAGCTGCAAATTCAGAACTTGTTTCTGGAAGGACCTTTTCCTCCAATTCGTAATCAGAATTGTACACATCCATTTCTAGCAATCTTCCACCGGCAGAGTAGAGTTTGTTTTGGGCCCACCAACGCCACAGAAGGGGCGCATCCTCCAGTTTGTTGATGTAACCTTTGAGGAATTCTTCGTGCTCAACTACTTCATCATCAAACAAAGATTGGCTGAGGTCGCCAAATGCACGCGATGCTAACATTGTCGGCTCAGAATCCACGACAAATTCTCGAGCTAAAGCAGCGGATAGCAAAGCACAAGACAATTTCCCAAGAATTGTTTCGTCGGTCGAAAAAATGTCGATCTCTAGGAAGACTCTTCTGTATGCAGTTTCAAACTCGGGGGACATAATCTCCGTTCGCAGTAGAGGGTTCATAAAGTTACGCGAAATTTAGATAGTTTACTTGCTGCAGGAGCGGATTTGCTTGGAAAGGTGGATAATGCCTCTGGAACGGGATTGCTGCTCGCAGTAGGTATCATATTACGTACATATGAGCAAATACAGAAGGAGCAGGCGATGGAAATGCATCCGATGCTCCGGCAGTTCTTCGGCGCAGAGTAGTGAATCTTAGATTCACAGTACTGCACAGTTTACTCTTTCAGAGTGATCAACAGGTTGACACTTGGTAATGTTCAAAATTAGGTCTTACTGGAAATTATCACTGCATACGACATTAACACGATTATTATTAGCGATAGTAGTGTTACAACACCTGCAAATACCATGGCTGCCTTACCCCTGTTGTCTCCATTTTTCTGGGCTATTAGGGCAAGAAAAAATCCTATTGGGCCTAGAAAAGGAAACACTAGCAGTCCTATTGCAGAACAGATGTATGATGCTGTAATTAGTCCATTTTGAGGAGGTTTCCCGATAACTACAATCTTTTGTCCCGTGTTAGTGTAAACAACTTGTTGGCCAAATTGGTTATGTGGTATGTATTGTGCCTGGGGATTTATTTCTATACTGGCCGGAGGTTGTTGTTGCCTTGGCTGCATAATTAACCCATGAACTGATGTTATTTTTCACTATGTGTTCAGATTCAATAATGGCTCCTATATGGTCAAAAAACTACTCGAAATGTAATTGTCGGACGCAGTTGGTCGCCCTGCCTCCGGATTATTGATATTCCATGACTAATCTTAGACGTTGTATTGCGGCGCAGTCCTACGATTTACTCGCCAGTCTAAACAGTCACCTTGATATACGGGTGGGAGTTGGGCGGGATGCTTGCGTCGTATGGGACGGCGTTGGCGGCTGAGTCCAAGTGGACAATGACTGCCGCCATCTACCCTGATGCGAGCCGAAGCACATTGCGGTCTTGAGAAACCACGCCCTCCCCAGGGATAGTGCCAGCTCGAGGCCAGGTAGGTGATTAGTGTTCACGACACAATTTATTTTGTGTGCAAGTATAAGAGCAATTTAGTGCTAGTGAACCTGTCAATTATTTTTTAGGTCAGCAAAAACAAAAACAGCGACAAGTAACCTAAGGATCATAACAAGAGAGATGCTTTTCTAGCATCATGAAATCTGGTTGATCCTGCCAGAGGCGACCGCTATTGGAGTTCGATTAAGCCATGCGAGTAGAAAGAAATTAGATTCTTTGCATACT